>JAHEZA010000359.1 GCA_023251335.1 Chitinophagaceae bacterium
CAACTCACACTTCAGGTGAATTTTGTAAGCGGCACGGGTGGCTCAGAAGTAACACGCTTTGTAGGGGATGAAGGAATGATAGTAATTGATGGAGATGGGCTTACTGTACATCACAGTAAATTACCTGAAGCACCCGGCATTGGCGGATGGGACGCCCTGGACACTTACCCGGAAGCGATGCAAAAGGAGCTATTGAAACGATACAATGAAAAATATACTGCAGATCAGCAAAAAAGGCATAATAAGCCGGACATGGTTTACAAGGCTCCGGAAAATTTTGATGCAGCGCTTCAACACCATATTAACTTTTTTGACAGTGTTAGAAATGGGGCGCCTGTAGTAGAAGATGCTGTATTTGGCTTCCGTGCTGCAGCGCCGGCACTTGCCTGCAATGAAAGTTATTTCAAAAATAAAATTATCCATTGGGATCCGGTCCAAATGAAACTTAAAGAAAGTTAGATATTCACACATTTATTATTCATCATCTTAAACAATTAATTGTATGAAATTATCAAGAAGAAAATTTATCAGGGATAGTTCTTTATCTATGGCCGGAGCAATGTTTTTGCCAAAAAGTGTTTTGCAGGATTTATCTTTTGAAGGCGGACACATATTGGGATTGCAGCTGTACTCCGTTCGTGATGATATGAAAAATGATCCTTCCGGAACTTTGAAACAACTGGCAGATATGGGGTATAAAAATGTGGAGCATGCTAATTATATAGATGGAAAATTTTATGGTTATACGCCTGCTCAATTCAAAAAACTCCTCGATGGGCTTGGACTAAAAATGCCAAGTGGCCATACAGTTATGAATGCAAGCGATTATGATAAATCAAAAAATGATTTTACGGATAAATGGAAGCAAACCATACACGATGCAGCCACGGTAGGCCAGCATTATGTAATCAGCCCGTGGCTTGATGAAAACCTTCGTAAAAGTTATGACGACCTGTTAGGGTTTCTTGATGTGTTTAATAAATGTGGCGAACTATGTAAAAAATCCGGATTAAAGTTTGGATATCACAATCATGATTTTGAATTCAAATATTATTTGAATGGCAAAAAGATTTACGATATTATCCTGGAAAAAACAGATCCCAAATTAGTAATGCAGCAATTAGATACAGGCAATATGTATGGCGCAGGAGGAAGAGCTTTGGATATTATAAGTCAACATCCTGGCAGGTTTGAAAGTATGCATGTTAAAGATGAGATTAAATCATCCGGAAAAGGCGAAATGGATGATGAATATGAAAGCACTGTTTTAGGCAAAGGAATAATGCCCGTTAAAGAAATCATAGACCTTGCCAAAAAATCCGGAGGCACTACAGAATTTATTATCGAGCAGGAATCTTACCAGGGTAAAACTCCCGTAGAATGCGCGAAGGCGGATTTGGCGGTGATGAAAGGGTGGGGATATTAGCATGTGGTCGGCACATCTTAACATTGGATCGAAATTTAATCAGATTTTCTTCGATCGCTCCAAAAGAGTAATTCTCTTTTTTTGTCCGTTTACTGCAAACTGCAGATTGCGTGCGGTGTGCAACTCATCACACATTACCTATCAACTTATAACTTATGTCTTTATTTCAATTATCGCCTCAGCAAATAGAAAACTATAACAATGATGGCTTCGTTATCGTCAGGGATTTTTTGAAAAAAGAAGAAATCAAAAAATTATATTCCATTGCAACGGATGATGGTGCTTTACGCAAACATGCGTTTGACCTGAATGACCAATCCGGAAAAAAGACAAAACTTACTTTGTGGTACACGCCCGGAAATGATGCATTTGGCCTGCTTACTAAAAGTGAGCGTATGATTAATTCTGTCGATAAATTAATGGATGGTAATTCTGCCGTTTGTCATTTTCACAGCAAACTGATGCAAAAAGAACCCAGGGTGGGAGGGGCGTGGGAATGGCACCAGGATTATGGATACTGGTATAAGAATGAATTTTTATTTCCAGGCCAGATGATGTCGGTGATGATTGCAATTACAGAAGCAAACAAGGAAAATGGTTGTTTACAAGTGATAAAGGGTTCGCATAAAATGGGGCGGATAGAACATGGTTTTGCGGGGGAACAGGTCGGCGCCTCACAACATTACGTTGACCTTGCTTTGAAAACGATGGAATTGATATATGTAGAAATTATGCCCGGTGATGCATTATTTTTTCATAGCAATTTACTTCATCGTTCAGAAGCCAATCTTTCTGATTCACCTCGTTGGTCATTAATTTCTGTGTATAACCGGAGCGAAAATATTCCTTACAACGAACCATCAGAATCTTCAACAGCTCCTTTAAGCGGGGTACCCGACGAGGCTTTAATGGAATGGGAAACAGAAAATATTGGGGACGCTGCACATTTTTTAGAGAAAGAAAAAGATGAGGCATTGAAATAATTTTTATATTCGATTTTTAGTACAAAAAAATAAGTTTAAAATATGAAATTAGCAATTCTCGGTTCGGGTTTTATTGCCCGCTTTTATGCTGACGCGTTGGTAGGGCAGCGGCGAAAAGATGAGGTCACTATCGTTTATAGCCGTACACTTTCCAATGCAAAAAAATTCGCGGATGATTACAACGTGCCCAATTTTACCGATAGTATTAAAGACTGTGTATCTCACAAAGATGTGGACGCGGTGGTTATTGCTTTATCAAATGATATGCACCTGGAAGCTGTGTTGGCTTGCGCTGCAGCTGGCAAGCATCCGCTGTGTACCAAGCCGCTTGGCCGTACAGCCAGGGAAGCGTTGGAAATGCTGCAGGCAGTAGAAAAAGCCGGGGTTACCGGTGGTTATTTGGAGGACCTTGTTTATTCCCCCAAAGCACTAAAATCTATTGCAGCCATCAAGAGTGGAAGCATAGGTGATGTGGTATGGGCCAAGAGCAGGGAAACACATCCGGGTCCTCACAGCGATTGGTTTTGGGATAAAGAAAAGTCCGGAGGTGGCGCTATCATTGACCTGGGCTGCCATTGTGTGGAATTGTGCAGGAGTTATATCGGGAAAAATATAAAGCCGGTGGAAGTGATCTGTTGGGCAGATACGCGTCTGCATCCGATAGATGCTGAAGATAATGCAGTGGGCATGGTAAAATATGAAAATGGCGCCATTGGCCAGTTTGAAGTGAGCTGGTCGTTTAGAGGTGGTATGGATTTGAGGGATGAAGTGATGGGAACTGAAGGAACGATCTGGATCAATAATTTTTTGCGCACCGGTTTTGAAATGTTTACGACCGGAAAGAGTGGCACTTATGTGGCAGAAAAAGCGGAAAGCGATTCGGGATGGCTCTTCCCTGTTGGCGACGAAGTGAATGAACTCGGCTACAACCACATGTTCACTGATATGTTCGACGCGATAGAAAGCAACAAGCAACCGATGGAAAATTTTTATGACGGGTATGTAGTGAATGCTATTTTAGACGCAGCATTTCTTTCGGCCAAAACAAAAAAATGGGAACCTGTAAAAATCGAAGACTGGCGCGGTGTTGCGGAGAAAAAAGTGGAGAAAGAAATGACAAGCTATGATAAAGATTATTATTTAATAAAGGAAGAAACGCTTCCTTCAGGAGAAAAAAAGTTTATTGTAAAAAATAAAAAAACGGGTTCGATAGAGAAGAGGTAAACATTGAGGGCCAGGCTGAATAGGAATTGAAGGAATTTGTTTGCCTGCTGCTGACGAAGGAAAGAAGGCGCTCAATAACTAATCCTTCCTTTTTTATCATCCCAATCCAAAAAGATTTTCTTTGCCTCCGCGCTCTCAAGATGGATAGTGGGAATCTTCCGCTCCTGCAAATCTTTGTTGATTTCTTCATAGATCATAGAATCATCAAACCCAATAGCTGCGGCATCTTTATGCGTATTTGCATAATAAATTATTTTAGGCCTCGCCCAATAAATTGCGCCAAGACA
>JAHEZA010000360.1:0-2563 GCA_023251335.1 Chitinophagaceae bacterium
AAAGGCGGCTGTAAGCTCTGCAGTAGTTTTTTGCTTTAGGTAATTGGTGGCAGCTTCGTTGCCCCCTTTCAAAATTCCGAATGCATCCTGTATCGTCATTTGTTTGATAGCGTTAAAAAAAATATTCCCCACAGATTTTGACGCATCTTCCGCAGCGCGGTTCATAGACAGAACGGCTTTATCAACCAGACTTCCCAGACCCACGCTTCTCAACGTTTTCTCAACGTTCTCCGCTTCGGGTGGCATCAAAATTTTAATGGCATTATCCCCAAAAAATCCATTTAACTTACTTAAATGATAAGTGGCAGAATCCGTTCCCAACTTAAGCGCTTCCTTCAATCCCTGCACTGCGTCGGCATTCGAAAGGCTTCCGGAGGTGTTTACAGAATCCATAATACTTTTTGCCGTATCACAACCGCTAAAAGAAAACAACACAATTAATACCGGTAAATAAATCTTCTTCATAATTTTTATTTATAAATGTCAACTTCAATGCCAAAAATACCCAATGCCTTTTGCTTTCTGCCTTTAGCTTTTAATCCTTACAGCTCAATCCCAATTTTCTTCATTAATATAGAAGCGTTCAAACTATTGCACACACCGGGTTTCAGCATGTAATCAAAATACAATTCATCATTGCTGACCTGCACATCAAAATGATAATTCAGAATATTCTCTGAAAATTCCTTTTTTAAATTGGCGAGTTCCAGATCGTGGGTTGCAATGATTGCAGCCGCCTTCTTTTTGATCAATTGTTTTATCAGCGCTTTGGAACCGGTATGCCTGTCTAACGAATTCGTACCTCTTAAAATTTCATCCAACAGAATAAAGACTTTTTCTCCTTCATTCACTTTTTCAATGATCGTTTTCAATTTTTTTAATTCAGCGTAAAAGGTCGAAGTGCTTTCTTCGAGATTATCAGTAACCCGCATGCTACTAATGAGCTGCACATGAGAAACAGAAAAAGAATGCGCACAAACGGGAGCACCCGCCATTGCCAACACAATATTTACCCCAATGCTTCGAAGATAAGTACTTTTCCCCGCCATGTTGGAACCCGTTACCAGCATAAGTTCTGCGTTGGTTGATATATCAATAAAATTGTTAACTCTCTTTTCAACGGGTATTAATGGATGGCCAATTTCTTTTCCATCAATGGAGAAATATTCCGGCAGGATACCTGGAAAAATCCAGTCTGGATGATTAAAGTACAGCACGCCAAAACTATCAAGCGCTTCAAAATCGGCTAATGTATCAAACCATAAATTGAGGTTATTTTGCTGGCCGGCTTTCCATTTTTCAAGATCAAGAACCTGCTGAAGATTCCATAGCAGTAAAAGATTTAAAGGCAACGACATAACAAGATTGTACCGTAAGTCCAGTTTGTCCAGTATCTTTTTTATTTGTAAAATATCTTCAGAGGCTTTCTTATTTCTTTGTAAAAAAACAGATTTTAATTCTTTCAATAAAGGACTATTGAAAGACTCATTTTCGATTGATGAAATACTTGTTGACAGCGTGCTCAATTCATCTGCCACCTTTGACAACGTTTCATGGACAGGCGCCACTACTTTATTAATCTGGTAAGCGATAACCGCAAAAATTAAGAGTGTAAGATAAAAGACACTATTCCCAACTTTATCAAAAATATATAAAGTAACAATACTTAAAATAATGGCGGGTAAGACGTAACGAAGCCATTGCCAGGGCTTAAATTTTAAAAAAACCGGGGGCTCTTTCATCCAATTTTCCAGTCTGTTTTTTGTGGAAAAAGTAACCTTATTTTTTTTGCCTTCGGCCATTAAATCCTGGACCCATGCAATTTTCGCAGATAGCTCTTTTGTGGCAACCTGCCTTTGCAAAATATCGTCTATAGATGCCGGTGATTTTAAATAGTCAGCTAACCGCCTGCTGCCCGGTTCGGAGGTAGTGCGATTGATATATTGAAATATAGATGCCCTTCCAAAAACATCAAGGTCGTTAGAATAAGGATGCTCTTTGGGAATATGTTCGGCGCCGGTTTCAAAATCATAATAATCTCCGGCAAGACACTTTAATTCATTTTCATTGATATTTATTAGTTTACTCGTATGATCTATGTTGGCTTGATTTTTAAGGTCTGCATAAATAAGGCGCGTAAAAATAAAAAGTAAAAGCACAGTAGCTATTACCACGTACACCACTCCCAGCGACCAAAGCAGATAAAACGCAAAAATAATTGCAGCAACAGCGCCAAGCCGCAACCATGCGAAAGACGACTTTCGCTGTTTTAGCTTTTCTAATTGCGTGTTTAATGCTGATACCCTATGTTGATAAAATTCTTTCGGATCCATTAAATCATTTTCGTAAAAAAGTGTGTAAAAGTAAGTGTTATGTTCGTTAATCGCTTTGAATCTTCAAAGTTGGAACCAATTCATTTATTCTATAATTCCTTTCAATGCTTTAAAAAAAATAACCTTTCCAAGGTTACTTAATAAGCCATATAAATATTACAGTGGCATACACCAGGCCGTTTATCATTAGCTGTCGATACCGGACGGGCGCTTCTGTTTTAGAATCGAAC
>JAHEZA010000360.1:2573-3919 GCA_023251335.1 Chitinophagaceae bacterium
TCAAAGTTGGAACCAATTCATTTATTCTATAGTTCCTTTCAATGCTTTAAAAAAAATAACCTTTCCAAGGTTACTTAATAAGCCATATAAATTTACAGTATAAGCCATATAAATATTACAGTGGCATACACCAGGCCGTTTATCATTAGCTGTCGATACCGGACGGGCGCTTCTGTTTTTAGAATCGAACGATTTTGCAAACATCATACCATGCTAAAAAGTTCGACTTCGTTTCGAAAATATCTTGTTTTAATGTGTCGATATTTCTACATTCTTGAACGACGAGGCATAAGCGTTCTACATTTTGGATATCTAAGTTTCGTGTTTTTTCATTGGGCACATATTTTGAAGGTCGTAAACGGTAACCTATTATTTATAATTAAATAAAAAAAACACTATGAAAACAAAAAAAGGCCTCATGAAATTAATCTTTGCCGGTTTTTTTATTTTTTGCCTCTTTGCGATAAGCAGTTGCAAAAAAGACTCATCCCCTGACAACCGGCCTTACACCTTGAAAGGAGACGCTTCCGGAAGCCAAATGGTACCCGCTGTTACTGGCGACGGGACAGGTACCTTTGATGGGACGTATGATCCTGCCACAAAGACGTTAACTTATACCACCAATTGGAGCAATCTTACAGGTGCTCCCATATCCGGAGGATTTTATAACGGAGCTTCGGGGAGTGCAGGAACGGCAGTTGGAGCTCCATGGACGATGGATTCAACCTGGACAGGAACGGGTACTTATTCGGGAACTATGACTCTTACTCCGGAACAAGCGTCGCAGTTGATCGGTGGCAATTGGTATTATTCAATGGGAACATCCGCAAACCCAAGTGGAGAAATGCGCGGTCAAATTAGTGCTACCCGGTAAAAATCCAGGTGGCTAATTAAGTTTTGATAACCCTCTAAAAACAAAAAAGCCCGCAAAGATTGAGCTTGCGGGCTTTTGTATAATTTGGTGTTGACTTTGGTGGAGCTGCAGGGATTCGAACCCTGGTCCAAACACATCCGCCGTAAGCCTTCTACATGTTTAGTTTTGCATTATTTGTCGGGAAAGAGCAGGAGCAAAACGAACCAACTTTTTCCTTAGCTGAATAGTCTTAAGCGATTGTCACAGCCTTCAATCGCAGCAGCCCGTTTTATTTTGAGTCGGCGGAAGAGCGTGGCAACAGGCCTGGCCAGCTCATCGGCCCTAATGGAAGCGAATCTATCGATTACGCAGCCATGGCAAATTGTGTATTGCCATTTAAGGTTTTCGTATTCAGATTAAAGCGCTAATTACGCAACGCGCTACATGCTTATACTTACAAAGAACTATGCTGTCAAAACCGGTCAGCCCCGGT
>JAHEZA010000361.1 GCA_023251335.1 Chitinophagaceae bacterium
GATGAATTCATTGAGCGATGTAATTTCAGATGCAATGCATAATTGAGTTGCGGGCTGGCAATATTGCAAAATAGCTTCCAGCATTTTGTTGTTTCGATAAGGAGTTTCAATAAATATTTGCGTGCATTGATTCCTGGACGACTCTTCTTCTAATTGCTTTAGCTTTTTTATTCTTTCCAAATTATCAATAGGCAAATAACCGTGAAAGCAAAAATGCTGGCCATTGAATCCACTGGCCATCAAAGCCAATAAGATGGAACTGGGGCCGACAAGTGGTTTTATTTCCGCATTGAGTTTTTGCGCTTCATGAATAAGTATTTGACCGGGATCAGCTATTCCAGGACAACCGGCCTCACTAATAATAGCAATGTTTTTTTCTTCTTTTATTTTCTGTGTAAAAATTGTCAGAACATCTTGTTCAGCTTTATGAATCGTGTGCCATTCAAAATTATCAATCACTATTTCCTTATCCATTGATTTTAAAAACCGGCGCGCGGTTCTTTCATTCTCCGCAAAAATCACCTGGCAGTTTTTTATCGCAGTTATTACATACCCAGGAATGGTTTCTGTTGCATTGTCTGATAAAAAAGAGGGAACGAGATAAACCATGATAGATTTTTTGATCATTGAAATGTTATCAAATATAATTTACTTTGAACTTGCTATTCTAAAAATGTGGTTATAAAACGAATCATGAAAAAAATCCCTTTATCATTTTACGATCGTGATGATGTAGTACAAATAGCGAAAGAATTATTAGGAAAAATAATTGTTACCAATTTTGGAGGACAAATTACATCAGCAAGAATTGTGGAAACCGAAGCGTACATTGGCATTACCGACAAGGCTTCTCACTCTTATGGACACAGGCGTACAGCGCGTAACGAGCACATGTATTCCCCGCCCGGCACTGCTTATGTATATATCTGCTATGGCATGCACCAGATGTTGAATATTGTTACCAATAAAAAAGATATTCCTGATGCGGTGCTGATAAGAGCCGTGGAGCCTTTAAATGGAATAGATTTAATGGCAAAAAGAACCGGAAAAAATATTAATGATAAAACACTTACCCGTGGTCCGGGAAATGTGGGCAAAGCGCTTGGAATTTACAAACACCATTCAGGTTTGTTTCTGCTCGATAAAGAAATTTATTTATTAGATGACGGAGAAAAAATGATTGCCGGAAAAATTGGGACCAGCAAAAGAATTGGTGTAGATGGCGCAGGCGATGATGCCTTGTTACCTTTTCGTTTTTATATAAAAGGCAATCCATACGTCAGTGGTAAGAGAAATTGATCAGAATAAAAATATGTCTTAGTTGTCCGTTTACTGAATAGCAGGAAAACCGGGAAGGTTTCCTTAGATTTTTTCATTTAAATTGACACTGAAATAAACCTTCCTGTTTGGGCTTCAATGCCAAAAAGAATTCCTGATTAAAAAAGGTGGTTGAAACATAAAAAAAGAAATCTTCATTATTTATTCGTTTACTGGTTGTGTTCATTCCTCATAAAAACAAATCCGCATAAAGTTTTGCACCCGGCGTTACCGCATACTTTTCAAGATCGGTAATTCCCTCCTTTGACAAGACATCTTCGTCAATAAAAGCATTCCCGGTACATTCAGAAGAAGGCTTTTGCAAAATATAAAACGCAGCATCAGCAAGAATCCCAGGTGTTCGGCTCATGTTTATCAGCGCCTCACCGCCCAATAAATTTCTAACGGCAGCCGTCGCTATTGTGGTCCGTGGCCATAATGCGTTGGCAGCCACTTTATATTTTTTTAATTCGCCCGACAAACCCAAAGCAATCATGGTCATATTATATTTGCTCATGGTGTAGGCAACATGATTGGCAAGCCACTTTATATCAGGATTAATCGGCGGTGAAAGATTCAGAATATGAGGATTGCTTCCTTTTTTTAAATAAGGAATACATTCTTTGCTTACAAAAAAAGTCCCTTTTACATTAATGTCGTGCATCAATCCAAATGCTTTTGATTCGGTCTTTTCTACCGGGGTAAGTGAAATGGCCGATGCATTGTTAACGAGAATATCTATACCTCCGAATGCGTTCACAGCTTTTTCCACTGCATTTTTTATCTGGTCTTCAAAACGGATATCACATTGAACGGCTAAGGCTTTGCCACCAACGTCTTCTATTTCTTTTGCCGCGCTAAAAATAGTACCGCCCAACTTCGGGTTTTCTACTGTTGATTTGGCGGCTACCACAATATTAGCCCCTTCTGCACCCAGTCGTAGTGCGATCGCTTTCCCAATTCCTCTTGACGCGCCAGTGATGAAAACGGTTTTGTTTTTGAAACTCATAAAAAGAATTTATCTTAAATGTAATGGAATTGCTTTTAAAATCCGCAACAAAAATTAAACCTAACTGAAAAATTTATCACAGTCACTTTAAAGATTGCTAAATTCGTTATTCAAATTACCTGTATACAAAGTCGCGGTAATACTTTTATAAAAAACTAAACTCTTATGAAGGAGCGCTTTTATTCTCTTGACGTTTTTCGGGGTGCTACAATATGCCTAATGATCATGGTAAACAATCCCGGAAGCTGGGAACATATTTATGCTCCTTTAGATCATTCACCATGGCATGGTGTAACGCCTACAGATCTTGTTTTTCCTTTTTTTCTTTTTGCGGTGGGTAACGCGCTGGCTTTTGTTATGCCCCGGTTACAGGCGGGTGGCCCTTCGGTGTTCTGGAAAAAAGTAATTAAGCGCACATTACTTATTTTTTTGATTGGGGTATTTTTGAACTGGACGCCGTTTTTGAAATGGAACGACGGAAGCCTTGTTTTCAAACCGTGGCGTTATTTTGACGCCGATGGATATCAGCAGGGCATAAGGATCATGGGCGTATTGCAACGAATCGCGCTTGCTTATTTTTTTGCATCCGTTATTATCTATTATTTAAAAATTCGTGGCGCGTTTGTATTTTCCTGTATTCTTCTTTTGGGATATTGGTTCTTGTGTGTAGCAGCTAATCCTACAGATCCATTTAGTCTCTATGGATGGTTCGGAACTCATATAGATAATTCTATTTTGGGTGAAGCTCACATGTATCATGGCGAGTGGCGCAATGGCCATCCTGTTGTTTTTGATCCTGAAGGATTAATGAGCACATTTGGCGCTATCGTGCAGGTGATCTTCGGGTATTTTGTTGGAGATTATATTATTAAAAAAGGAAAAACGCCGGAAATGGTGAACGGTCTCTTTGTTGCCGGAGCTGTGTTTCTTTTTGCAGGATACGTATGGGACATGGCTTTTCCGATCAATAAAAAAATATGGACCAGCTCTTATGTAGTTTATTCCACCGGATTAGCGATGGTCATTATTGCCGTAATGATCTATGTGATCGAATTAAAAAAACACAAGGGATGGCTTGGTAAATTTTTTGACGTGTTTGGAAAAAATCCACTTTTCATATTTGTGTTAAGTGGCTTTTTGCCGCGGGTGCTGGCCTTGATAAGAATCCCTTCTACAATGGACGCAAATGGCAACCAACTTTTCCTGACACCATTCGGTTGGTTTTATGAACATATTTGTAAACCCATTTTTCCTGGTAATCTGAACAATGGTTCTTTGTTGTACGCGCTATGTATGATCACTTTTTATTGGTTAATTGTTTATTGGATGGATAAGAAAAAGATTTATATTAAAGTGTAGCATTGAATCAGTAAGCAAACAATTATCGTCTTTTTTGATTTTATCAAATCTTTTCCAATAACAAAATCTTGTAAGAGGTTTTATATAATGCAGATTGCCCGGACTCAAGCGTAATAACGCCCATACCATTATTGAAGGCATCGGGCGTACCGCTAAGATTTTCTATCGCGATGCTTTTGCGATGCGGCGGCGTGTAAATTTGTAGGTAAGGGTAAGATTCATCCGGTAATA
>JAHEZA010000362.1 GCA_023251335.1 Chitinophagaceae bacterium
TTTAAAGACGTTTCATCCGTTCCTATAAACACCGCTTTGCAAACACGCTCTTTTATTTGCTCATAGTAAGGTAAGGCCTTCTGTGTAAACCGCTTTAAAAGGTAATCAATACCGCCTACACTTACGGGCAATCCCATTACATCTGTAAAAAACTCTTTCATTCTTTTAAAAGGAAAATATTGCCTGGCATGGAGGTATCCTGCAAGTGATTCTACATTGGGCCCATATTGCACTTTAGCTTTAAGGTGTGAAGGGAAATCGCTTTCCATCTGATGGCCACAACTACATAGCCTGCGATAAACACGATGTTCTGTACAAACGGGTTTTATAATTTGAATGTCTATAACCTGCCGGGTTTCTATTAATATTTCAGGCACATTTCTTAAATCCTCACCACAGCAATTACAGTAATCCGGTACATGATGGACAACGGTATCAAGGACAACAGCGCATTCAAGAGTTCTGCCTTCATGCCCAGGTTGGCCGCCTGGCTTTTTATCGCTCTTTTTACGCAGGCTTTGATTTTTCTTTGGGCGGTTCTCATCTTTTGATGGAGGTGTATGAGAGTTATTGCTGTTCTTTTTATTTTTGTAAATAGCCAGTTCAGCTTCTAAAAGGCTAATTCTTCCGGCCAAAACTTCTATTGTTTTTTGCTGTTCCTGAATTTTTGCTATCAGTGTTTGTATGAGAATATCCGTGTCCAAAAAAGTAGTATTTTGTGAACACAAAGGAAAACAATTAAAAGGTTAAAAACTAATGATGACAAGGGTTTTAATCAACAAAATCAACTTATTTTAAACAAATTATGTGAACAAAAAACAGATTTTTTAAAAACAGAAAATTAATGTGCATAACTATCAGAAAATTGAAAACCCGAAGCTACCTTATATGATTTTTAAAATATATTACACTACTGAATAGTTACCAATAAACTATATTTATAACTTTTCATGCCTCACTTTGAATAGTATCAAATGAGCTTAAATTCAATTTGAAATAGATAGACGCTCAAAACGGAAATTGCTTTATTTGTTCATTTACTATTGTCTTTCTTTCACTGAAATAGGATAAGCCTTTGCCCTAAGTTCTAACATTGGATCGGCCATCTCAATGCCACCGGGAATATTACCTGGATTCAAAACAAATTTCTTATCCTCCTCCGTTGTATTATCTGTCAGCTTAGTAAGCATTATTTCACCCAGCAATACTCTCGTCCTGGAGTCCGGCCATGCAATAGAAGGATCTTCTATTTTATCACCATCTTCCGCTACCTGTGCATACAATTTAAATTTGACAGGGCCTTGCGCAATCCTTTTTTTAATTTCTGCGAATAGATAATCTGCGTTTTCTTTTTCGGATTCTTCAGGTGTAATATATTTCTCGCCGGCTTCTGTAATAAACTGGTAACGGATAAAATGAGATGCTCCTTTTTTATTCGTGAACTTAAAAGAATTTACACCGTAGTAGTTGATGGTTGCAAAACTGGAAGTTATGTGCTGCGTAGTTAAAAAAGTTTTCGCAATTGGATGTGTTGCCAGGAATTTATCCAAAGCGGTTGGTTTTGCAGCATCAGGCCCACTGCCTGCGATGGCCATTAATAGTTCCCGGAATTCATCTGACGTGGCTGTTGGAAATCCATTAAAACTGTGCGAAATAATATCCGTGGTAGTATTATCAGGCATGATGAATTTTATTCCAAGTCCTCGTGGATTGGCCGCAGGATTATTATCCGGGATGTTGGGTATTCCGGTAAAATCTGAAAACCGCAGTAGCACTTTACTGGATTGGCTTTGCAAATGAGCGGCCTTCGTAATTTTAGCCGCGTCTTTATTTGGTACAAAAGTTCCCTCAAAAATAATTCCTTTGGCGTGTACAGCTCTTGCTTCATGTTTGCCGAAGGCAGAATGCAAAGCATTAACAAGATCACCAGGACTGGATTTCTGGGTGCTATCCTGAGCATTGGCGTGCAAATAGCTGCCAGCAATTATTGAAGCTGTCATAATTGATAAGTTTATAATTTTTTTGACGTTCATGATTTTTATTTTATTAGATTGATATGTGTTTTATTTTTTTAGAGATATTTTTTCAGAAGCATGATTTCCCGAATCAATATATTTCGATAATTTTTTCTATTTTTTATTCGCGGGATCATCAGCAGGATTTACATAGGTTACTCCAGAAGGGCCATATCCGGTAATTTCAACAATCACCGCTTCATCCTTTGTCATTGCAAAATGATTTTGCTTTTCTACTTCTGAATAAACACTACCCGCCGGAAGTTTTTTTAATTTTCCTTCATCAAATTTATTTCCGTATCCAAAATACCAGGTGCCTGATAGTACCGCAGCCATCCTGTCATCAGGATGAAGATGTGCCGGGATTTTTGTGTTCGCTGCCACTTTTAATAAAATAGCATAGAGGCCTTTTTTGGAAGGGTCACCATGAATTACGATTACTTGTACAGCTTCTAAGTTAGATGAACCGGGCGCTTTGGAACCTTGTGCCCTGGCGTCAAAGATTTCATTCGGAGTCATTCTTAACTGGCCATCTTTACTTGATTGTGCATTAGCAAATTCAAAGCTAAATATGAGCGAAAGTGCAAGGCAAACCTGTAGTTGCCTTACACTATTTTTGAGTAGATATTTTTTTAATTGCATGTTGGTTAAATTATAATATTTGTAAAAATTTGTTGAATGAATCAGCTATGTGTTGCGGAAGAGGCTTTATTTTTCAAAAAAATCTTCCAACCCTTTTAAAACTTCAGGTGTGTTTTCCTGCACTAACCAATGCCCTGCTCCTTTTATGATAACTTCTGAAACATTGTTAGCAACAAGTTTACAATGGTCTGTGAAATAAGATGCAGCGGAAAATTCTCCACTCATTGCCAGCAATGGCATAGTTAATTTTGTTTTAATAAATTTACGGTTGTCCTCTGCATCTTGTGGAAAAGCGCCAAACCAATGGAAGCTGCCAGTGGTCGCACCCGGGACCGAATAAGCTCTGATAAATTCATCCGATTCCGGTTTGGTAAAAGGATTTTTTTTATGCCCAACAATAGGCCAGAAATCTTCAAGAAATTCTCCTGCCTGCCCTGCCACAAGATCACCTGCAATCGGCCGCGCAAAAAAACCAAACCACCAATGCCTGTCATATTGATCAGTCCAAACCGGATCAACGCCAGGTAATAAGGCATCCATTAAAGCAATCTTTTTTACTTCGTTTCCAAATTGCGCAGCATACGCATAGGCAACCATTAATCCAATATCATGTCCCGCGATATTGATTTTGCTATACCCCAACTTTTGCATGAGGTCATGCAAGTCGGCAGCCATTGTTTTTTTATCATAACCATCTTTAGGCTTGACGGATTCACCAACGCCCGGAAGGTCTGGAGCTATGACCGTAAAATGATTGGAAAGTTCCGGCATTAACCTATTCCACATAAACCAGTTTTGTCCAAAGCCATGAATTAATAACAATGGTTCTCCTTTGCCACCTATAACGCAATGGATTTTTATGCCATTTACCGTTTCGTATTTATTTTGAAAACCTTGCGGTGGCGTTGCGGGCTTTACAGATTGAGCATTTAATCTCTGTAAAGAGAACAGTATCAGGAAAAGGACTGGTAAAAAAAGAGAATTTTTTCTCATGATTGTTTCTTTTAAGTAAATTAAAAAATAAAATACTCTTACGTTATGAATACAAATGAAAATTGTGTTACAATTTATCCAGCCATTCTGCGATGTATCCTGCTTCCTCCTTCCATGTTGGCTGGCCTAACACAAAATGATTTCGCCCTGGAAAATCTTTATAATCGGTCACTGAGCTTTTGTTTTTGTATTTTTTAAAATTGGAATAATTAAGAGAGGCAGGAATAAAATGGTCCGTACTTCCGGAAATTAAGAGAA
>JAHEZA010000363.1 GCA_023251335.1 Chitinophagaceae bacterium
GGGAAAGCGACGTAAAAATGGAAACCGCACGAAGTGGTGGTGCGGGCGGCCAAAATGTAAACAAGGTAGAAACAAAAGTAATGTTGACACATATTCCGACGGGACTGGTGATCGTTTGTCAGACGGAAAGAAGCCAGTTAGGCAACAGGGAGAAAGCGATGCAGATGTTGCGTACGAAACTTTACGAAGAAGAGGTACGCAAACAGGAAGAAGAAATATCCAGGCATCGCAAAAGCCTGGTAAGTTCCGGCGATAGATCCGCTAAAATAAGAACCTATAATTTCCCCCAGGGAAGAGTAACAGATCATCGTATCGGGTTGACTGTCTATAATTTAGACAATGTTTTGAATGGAGAATTGGGAGAATTTATTGACGCGTTACAGTTTGCAGAAAACTCCGAAAAGCTAACACAGCAATAATTTTTTTCACCTGCAAATTATTATTAAATTTGTATTCGTAGAGAAATGATATTCTTGGCGCTGACAAATAAGATTTAGCAAACTATATTTCTTTCTTAATTATTTCTTATCTTTCTTAATTATTTCTTAACATTATCCTCTTTAATTTTGGCATGTGATTTGAAACATAAATATCAACAAACATTAAATTTCAATTTTCTCATAAGCAGTTAGTTTTGGTAAACGGCCCCTGTTTCTACAGGGGCCTTTCTTTTTCCATGAAATAATATTTTGTTAAGCCATACAATTCAAGGGATCAAGCTACTATCAGGATAAACAACATAACTATCTTCGCATAGTAGACAAATAAAAATTTCGGATTTTTTCTAAGTCCCAAGATGAGTACCGGAAACAGCCATCAAATTTTTCAGACAGATCGGCCCACCAGGTGGAAACGAGTAAAATGGACTGGCCGCCTTTTTATATTAATTGGCATTTTCTTTTTCGCAGTGCTTGGTATCGCCTTATACAGTGGCTCATCTCCCAACATTCCCAACATGGAGGCAAAAGCGCGGGAATACCAGATAGCGTTAGATCCTTCCAATCCATTGATTCTAAAAAATCATCAGAATGTAAAGTATAAAGGGTTCAAAGATTTTTTGTTAAAAAAATTAAAAACAGATTCTCTAAAAAAAGCTAAAACCAAAGGCGCTTCTCCTGTAAATTCGCTTTCTTTAATAAGAGCTGCATTTTATACTCCCTGGAATTCATCTGTATCGCTTCCTGATCTCAAAAAAAACGCAGACAAGATTAATACGATAATACCCGAATGGTTTTTTATTGATACTGTCACGCATAAGCTTCAAACAAGAATTGATAGTGCCGGATTGGCTGTAATGCAGCAAAAGAAACTTCGAATCTTGCCGATAGTAAGCAATTTTAATAGCTCCAAAAATGACTTTGATGGCAAACTATTACACTATCTGTTAACGGATACGATTCGTCGAAATAAATTTATTGAGCAGATCGCTGACACGCTTTCCTATTATCATTTTGATGGCATCAATGTGGACTTTGAAGAACTTAATGAGGAGTCTAACGACCCGCTTACTTCTTTTCAAAAAAAATTATTCGAAACGCTCCATGCCAGGAATATGTTGGTAACAATGGATGTGGAACCCAAGAATGGAGATTATGATTATACGAAATTATCGGCCTATAACGACTACATCATATTGATGGCTTATGACGAATACAATGGTTCAACAGGGCCGGGGCCGATAAGCGGGCAAAAATGGATTGAAGACGCAGTATCCTGGACAGCCGATAGAATAGCTCCTTCCAAAATAATTTTAGGTATTGCAGGCTTCGGTTATGGCTGGTCCGACGGAAAGATTGATTCATTGCCTCTTACCTACAATGAAGCGATCAATAGAGCAAAAGCGATCAAGGCTAAAATTATTTATGATGATGACACTTATAATCTCCATTATAATTATGAAACGGTAGATGAGGATGATTCCACTAACAATATCAATCACGAGCTTTGGTTTACGGATGCGGCAACTACTTTTAACATTTTAAGATTTAGCGATGAATTTCCGACGGCAGGCACGGCGCTTTGGCGCCTGGGCAGCGAAGATCCACGGATGTGGAAATATTATGGACGAAGCCTGAGCAATGAATCACTGGAAAAAAAATCTTTTGACTTTGATTCTCTTAAAACAATTCCTATCACTCCAAACAATGTTGGATTCGTAGGTGAAGGAGAGGTTTTGGATATTCTTTCGTCGCCGCAGCCAGGTAAAATCAATTTAGAGATTGACAGTTCGGAACAATTGATTGCTGAACAACATTATATACAACTTCCTTCAGGCTATGTGATTAGTAGATTTGCGGAGGATACTACGGTAGGTAAAGGGCATAAACTAATCTTAACCTTCGACGATGGCCCCAGCGCTGAATGGACCCCGAAAATTCTCGATATACTTGAGCGCGAAAAAGTGCCCGCAACTTTTTTTGTAATTGGTATTAATGCAGAGCAGAACATTCCAATTTTAAGAAGAGAATATCAAGATGGCTTTGAAATAGGCAACCATACTTTTACTCATCATAATATTGCCGAAATGAGTTTGTCCAGGGCTGAATTGGAAATGAAGCTGACAAGGCTTTTGATTGAAAGTGTTACCGGGCATTCCACCATTTTATTCAGAGCGCCTTACAATGCCGACTCTGAGCCTCAAACCTATGATGAACTGGCGCCAATACAAAGAAGCCGGCAAGAAAATTATTTAACGATCAATGAAAGTATCGATCCCAATGACTGGGCGCCAGGTGTTTCTGCAGATAGCATTTTTCAAAGAGTGGTGAGACAGGTGGAGACAAATAACGCCAGTATTATATTACTACATGATGCGGGAGGAGAAACACGCCAGGCTACGGTGTATGCGCTTCCCCGCATTATTGATTATTTTAAGAAAAGGGGATATGTTTTTGCGAGTGTATCAGATCTGATGGGAAAAACGCGTGATGAAGTGATGCCTAAAGTGGCCGATAGCCGTGACAGATGGACCAGGAAATTTAATTTCTTCCTGGCAGAATCTACTTATTGGAGTGGCCAAATATTATTTACATTATTCATCATCGGCATATTATTATCTGTCCTCCGTATTATAGCCATGGCAGTTTTAGCCAGCATACAGAAAAGAAAAGATAAAAAATCAGATTCAGGAATTTTTCCCACTTTTCTTCTTAAAGGCAAAAATGCATATCCGTTAGTAAGTATTATCGTTCCTGCGTATAATGAAGAGGTAAATGCCATAAGAACAGTCAACAGCTTGTTGGCACAGGATTATCCTGAAATTGAAATTATTTTTGTGGATGACGGAAGTAAGGATGAAACATTTTCAAGGGTAGAGGATGCTTTTAACGACAATCCGAAAGTACAGGTCTTCACAAAAATAAATGGTGGAAAAGCATCTGCTTTAAATTTTGGGATTCAGAAATCCGGCGCCGAATACGTGGTCTGTATTGATGCCGATACCCAACTTAAAACAGACGCCATCACTTTGCTGATGAAAAAATTTGAAAATGAAAACGTAGGTGCAGTAGCGGGTAATGTGAAAGTAGGTAATGAAATAAATATGATCACGAGATGGCAAAGCATCGAATACATTACTTCGCAAAATTTTGATCGCAGAGCCTTTGACCTTTTGAACTGCATCACGGTTGTACCCGGCGCCATTGGTGCATTTAATAAGGATGCCATTCTGGTAGCAGGAGGTTTTACTTCTGATACATTGGCGGAAGACTGCGACCTTACCATGCGGCTTTTACGAAATGGCTATGTAGTAAGAAATTGCACAGAAGCTATTTCATATACAGAAGCGCCGGAAACTTTCCGTCAATTTTTAAAGCAACGATTCAGGTGGAGTTTTGGAGTAATGCAGTGTTTTTGGAAACATCGGGATACTATTTTCAATTCGAAATATAAAAATTTT
>JAHEZA010000364.1 GCA_023251335.1 Chitinophagaceae bacterium
TGATCGCGTGGTAATTGTTTGCAATACCTGGTTAGGTTTTTGAATGCGCAACAGGGATTTTAATTTGGAAGAGGTAATCCCCACGACTGCATAATGCGTTTCTGTGTTCGCCGGAAACCGGATAACAGAACTCAGATCATTGGTGGTAACCTGCACAGCCGATTCGCTTTTCAGGGAAAATTTTACAGGCTGCTCCTCGTTATATTCCAGGTCAAGAGATTGCTCATTGTTATAAAAAAAAATACTTAGCAAATCACTGGGTTCCACAGCAGGATTTCTTTTAATGATAAAATCTTCCTTTAGTTTATAACGGTGGATCAATAAACGAAAATCATTTCCAAATTCTACCTTTCTTACATATCCTTCACCCATAGCTGCCGGAATAGAAAGATAATTATCCCGGAGAGGAATATCATACTTTTTTGAAAAATCAGTGATAAAATCAAAAGTGAATGAAGAGGTAAATTCAAAAATCATAGTGGAATGCTGCGGTGCTTAATGATAATATATAAAGAGATAATGCCGTTTCAAACAAATTTACCAAATGATTATGGCTTGTACATATTTAGGTAGTATGGTAAAGCAACAAATTCCTGGAATTTTTATTTTGATATAGAAGGAATTGGAATTAAATCATTGTAATCGTTTAATCATGGAAATCATACTTGTCCCGATTTTTTTCGGGAGTTCGGACAGTTGCTGGAATTGCATTTATCAAAAGTCGTTGGTTAGGAACCAGACGACGGAATTAATCTTTTAAAGGAATGCCAGGCAAGTTAAAACACAAATCTCACTATATTGTCTGTTTACCACAACTGCGCACAATTCTTACGGCCAAAATGCTGGTTTTATCTTTGATCCACTGATGGTGCAGTCCAGGCAGTGCGCGTCAGACGTGGCATAAAAAGTAACGATTCGAAAAGGGGTTGCGTCAAGAGGTACTGTCGGGAATAATCCACCTGCTTTGGTGCCAAGGTCGGCAGGATTATTCTCAAAAACGTATTCAGCACATCCATCATTATAATTCCATCCTGGTACCTGGCGGTTGCTAATGAACAGCCTTTTTTGTTTTTCCTGGCTCACCTCAATAAAACCGATAGCAATTTCCGAAGGATCGGATGTGCAATGGATATTACCGCTAAGTTCGGATGGTTGTGCTGAGAAAATAGAGCCAATTTCTTCGGTGTTTTTCTTCAATTTTTGAAGATAAGAATACGCTTCTTTACTAACAGCATATTGCCTTACATTTATAGAATATAAAACACTTAATTTTTCTGATGCCGATGGTATCGACATGGTTGCAAAATGAATAAGATTTTTACTCAGCATTTCTGAAGAACCTAAAAGAATGTTGGAGGAATTTACGGTTTTCCAACATGTATGGAGGGATGAGTCGATGCTTTTATCTGCCCGTATGTATCGAACACCTGTTGCCAACTTGGTGTCGGGGTCGATAATAAACTCCAGGGAACTATAGTAGGCCGCATGATATTCCCAGGTTTCTTCATATTTCCAATTATAATACCCGACAGGATTCTGATCATCATAAGTATTGATGTAAATTTTTATCCCGTCACTATTTCGCTGCCAACTAAGGCTGTCAATATCATGTGTGGTTCTGTAACTTGAAAAATCTGAAGCGTATTCTTTTCCACTCTGCGTTTTTATATTCAAACGGTATTTTTCATTACTGTTAAGTTGCAAAGACGACGAGGCATATACGCCGTCCGCTGTTTCATACAGTGGGTAGCTTTCATTGTTTTCACCCTCAATACTAACCAGCGCGCCATGTTCACCAACATCTCTTGTTGAGTCATCATAAATCTTAATGGTGCGGGAAAGAGTAATGGTGGTTGGTTCGGCTCCGCTATTGATAAATCCTTCCGCAACAAGATATCCTGTGGCGGGTGACTGTACAGAAGGGTGGTATTCGATTTTGCAACCTGTAGCAAAAAAACCAATTAAAAAAATGTTGGTTATAGATTTAATGATTCTCATAGTTTGTAAGTGGTTACATGATCTTTTCGAAAGATAATGCCTTTTACTTAGGGTATGTTATTTTTTATTTTAAAAGCACTAATTCCGTTTTGGATTTCAATATAAATTACTCCCTTTCTGATACGGCTATCAGATTTTAAAAATATAGTAAAGCAATAAATTCCTGGAATTTTTATTTTGATGAAGAAGTAAAATTGGAATTAAATTATGATAATCTTTAACCTCCTGCCATAGGCAACCTATAAATCATTCCTGTCCGGATTTTTTTCTGAGACAGATAATTTTTTTCTAAGAGAGTTGCTCTTTCTTGATTCTTTTGATGAAGAGGATAAAAAGAAATAAAATAGCTGCAACAACATTCGTGATTCCAAACCAATCTCCAAAGCGGCTATAAAATGTATTTGTGTTTTTAAGCCTGACTTTTCCAATCAATGAAGTCGCATCTCCATTTGAAGAGTTAGCTTCAGAAGTAATTCTTCCGTTGCAATCGCTTATGGTTAACCTGCCTAATCTTGCCGTTCTTATTTCTGAAAACCCATTTTCCACGCCTCTTAACACGGCCATTCGCGAATGGAGCCAGTCATCGACAACAAAGTCCCATGCAGGAATACAAACAAAGATTGAATTGCTTTTTCCATACTTTTTTATATAGCCGGGGAAGTCAAGATCTTTGCAAATAGCTGTTCCGCATTGCACGTCATCGAATTTAAACAAGCCGATTTTATTACCCGGAGTAAATTGGCTTTCTAAACCGGTTACGAGATGAACTTTATCATAATCCAACACCACATTTCCTTCTTCATTTATAACTAAAGCAGCGTTTCGTTCTGTTTTATTTTTGAAATTCGTGTATCCTGTTACAATAAAAATGTGATTTTGTTTAGCAGCCTCACTTAAGATACCAATGGCAGATGAATCAATTGTCCGGTCAATATTTATAGCCCTTTCGGGAAGAACAACCAGTTTTGCTCCCTGCGCTGCGAGTTTATTAATTTCTGCTGCATAATTTTTTATGTGTTGAAGTTCATTTTGAAAATTAATATTGTTCCCCATTTGATGAGTCTTTTCGTCCAAAACGGCAAGCCCTACAGTTACAGTAGGAGCGTCAATATTCTTGCTGATACCGGTAATTCCAAAAACAAATACAGTGATAAGCAGGATCAATGAAACCCATATCAAAGGCATTAATTTATTTCTTTGCTTACGTAAATGCCAGCCTACAGCCACGGCGGATGGAAAGAATGTGACCATAAATGTGATACCCAAAATGCCGGTTATGGAAGCAATCTGAACCACAGGCAAAAAATTAAGTTGTGAATAGGCGATGCTTCCGGCAGTTCCGTCCCTGGAAAATGTTATCAATAAAAATTCAAAAGCAGTAAAGAAAACGGGAAATGCAAAAATTGAATACCATGTATTAATTGTAAGAATCGTTTTCCTGGTAACCAGTATTATCAAAGCAAAAATTAGTGGGAGCGTGATGGTAAAAATGATTGCTGGTATTATGGTTGCCACGGTTACCAGGTAGCTAAACCAACTAAGCCGCCCGATTAAATAGGCCAAAAAAGAAATAAAAAAAGTTGTTTTGGCTTTGGCATTAAATGAAATAATTAAAACAGGAATAGGCGCTATCCACAACAGATACCAGAAGCCGCCACCTAATCCGGTGGAAAAATACCAGCATAGGCCGGATATAATAACAGACGCCACTACCAGGATCCTTTTATTGAAACGATTAGCCGGTTGATTAAATATTTCCATGCAACTAGAGGTATACAGTTAAGATTAAGGCCATGTTCAGCACTTACTTTTTCTGTGATTTGAATTGGCAAATAAAAATACAGTAAAGCAATAAATTCTTTGATTTTTTATTTTGATGGAGAAGGA
>JAHEZA010000365.1:0-2090 GCA_023251335.1 Chitinophagaceae bacterium
TTTGCGGAGTGTTTGTCAATTATATTATTCGTAAATCTTAATATCGGAAATTATAAATCTCAATTCAAAATTAGAAATAATTACCTATTTAAAAATAACAGAGCCGCCTTTCAAATCTGATAGCCAGCGGATGTCGCATGAACGTGGTATTTCCGGACGAGCGATTGAGACAGGAAACAAATTAACTTCGTTTTCGGTGAGCATTCTTTTTTTTTATAATTAACTTCGCGGGAATTTAAAAAAGGTAATCTATTATTTCTTCTGCTAAAATATATGACCAGGCAATAAAGTATATCGGAGCCATCAATCATTGGCGAAAAAAAAGAATCACTAATACCAATTTTTTAATCTTAGCGGCAGCAGTAGTCGGGATTCTGGGAGGCATCGCTTCTTCTATTTTGAAAGAACTCACACATTACGTAGCCAACTTTCTTCAAAACGACCTGCACTGGGAATACAAATATTATCTCTACTTTTTCTTCCCGCTTATTGGTATTTTTCTTACGGTTTTTTATATCAGAATTTTCATTCGCAGAAGTAAGTTTCACCATGGAATTCCTCCCATAATTTACGATGTTTCGCATGGCTCCAGCAAGCTTGATTTTCATAACATTTATAGCCAGATTATTTCAAGCGCTCTAACGGTAGGGCTTGGTGGCTCTGCTGGTCTTGAAGCACCGGCAGTGTCAAGCGGTGCTGCGATTGGTTCCAATCTTGGCCGTTTTTTCGGTTTGAATTATCGGGAGACTACATTGCTATTGGCATGTGGAGCGGGTGCAGGTATTTCAGGAGCTTTCAACAGTCCGGTAGCGGGAATGATCTTTGCTATTGAAGTGATTTTGCCTGAATTTACTATTCCTGCGGTAATTCCATTGTTAATTGCATCAGCTATTTCCTCGGTCGTTTCACAGCTTATTGTAAGTAAGCCACTGTTCATATTGGTTACAAGTGGCTGGACTGTAGAAGCGTTTTGGTATTACATCGTATTAGGTATTCTGGGTGGGATTTACTCAATTTATTTTAGTCGGTTAAATTCTGCTATTCATAGAGCTTTTGCTAAAATCAAGAACCAATATAATAAGGTTTGGATCGGTGGAATTATTTTAGGAATTATGATAGCGTTGATGCCTGCTTTATATGGCGAAGGATATATTACGATACAAAAATTATTAGATGGAAATTATCAATCTCTTTTGGCAAATAGCTTGTTTCCAAAATATCAAACGATAGCCTGGGTATTGGTACTTTTTGCAGCACTTTCGCTTGTAGGAAAATCTTTTGCATGTGCTATTACTATGAGTGCGGGAGGCAACGGAGGTATGTTTGGCCCTACGGTGGTCGTCGGTGGATTGTTTGGATTTGTTTTTGCTTTTGGGTTGAATCAAACCGGAATGGTACACCTCGATGTCACCAATTTTATTGTTGCTGGCATGGCCACTTCCGTCAGTGGTATGATGCACGCGCCCTTGACTGGCGTGTTCCTGGCTGCAGAAATCACCGGTGGCTATTCGTTAATGGTTCCTTTAATGATCGTTTCTGCGATTTCCTATTTCATAAATAAAGCATCTTTAAAATATTCTATTTATACCAGGGAACTCGCTGAACAGGGTGACCTCGTAACACAGGAATATAGGGATCATGATGTGTTGAGAAGAATCAAATTAAAATATCTCCTGGAAAAGGATTTCGTTATTCTTCACCCTGCAGATACCCCCCGTAGCAGGAGCGCTGATATTGTTCATTCTTCAAGAAATGTGTTTCCTGTAGTAAACATCGCGGGAGAATTAACTGGTATATTATTAAGTGACAGGCTGCTGGAACTTTTGGTGAGTAATAAACCTGAAGACCAGGATCGGTTGATAAAAGATATAGCGCAACCCCCCGACAGAACGATACACATAGATACCCCTATGTATGAAGTGATGGGGATAATGGATCGGCAAGATACCCGTATTCTTCCTGTGGTCAGCGCTAACAATATTTACCTGGGATTTGTTACCAAGAACGGAATCTTCAATAAGTACAGGCATATCCTGAAGCGCCAGGGACAATATATGCAGTAATAATGAGTTGCACGGAGCTTTTATAAC
>JAHEZA010000365.1:2190-3874 GCA_023251335.1 Chitinophagaceae bacterium
GTATTATCGCTTTTGCCATTTATAAGTTGTAGCAATTCTTCATCTTCTTCGGGTACAGCTAACCGTGATGGATGGCAAAATTTATTTAATGGAAAGAATTTAGATGGATGGCATCAACTCAATGGCCAGGCAAAATATTCAGTTGAAGACAGTGAAATTGTCGGAACTACGGTTCCCAATACACCTAATTCATTTCTTGTTACTGATAAAGATTATGGCGACTTTTTTCTGGATGTTGATTTGAAAGTAGATACGGCTATGAACTCCGGAATTCAGATCAGGAGCGAAAGTTCCCCCGATTATGACAATGGTCGCGTGCATGGCTACCAGGTAGAGATTGATCCTTCTGCAAGAGGATGGAGTGGAGGAATTTATGATGAAGCAAGGCGCGGCTGGCTCTATCCTTTGGAACTAAATCCAGGGGCGAAAACCGCTTTTAAAAATGGTGAATGGAATCATTATCACATCGAATGCATCGGCAACAGTATCCGCACGTGGGTGAATGGAGTCCCCGCTGCAAACCTGGTTGATACCATGACACGAAAAGGATTAATCGCCCTGCAGGTGCATCAGATTCCTGATTCTTCTCATGCCGGAGAAGAGATTCGCTGGAAGAATATCAGAATAAAAACTGAAGATTTAACCCCACGTCCTAATGACAGCATTTTTGTAGAAAACCTTGTTCCAAATACTTTATCGGACCAGGAAAAGAAAAATGGTGTCGGACTTTTATGGGATGGAAAAACTTCAACCGGATGGAGAGGAATTGATAAAGACCATTTTCCTGATTCAGGTTGGGTGATGCAGGATGGTACATTAACTGTGTTGCCGTCTAATGGCCACCAGGAAGGATTAGGTGGCGATATCATTACCGATAAAGAATATGCAGCATTTGATTTACAATTCGAATTCAAATTGACTCCGGGTGCGAACAGTGGCGTAAAATATTTTGTAAAAGAAAGCTATGATACACATGGTATGTCAGGCATTGGCCTGGAATACCAGGTATTAGATGACTCGCTTCATCCCGATGCAAAACTGGGACGAAATTTCGATCGAACCGAGTCATCTTTGTATGATCTGATTCCCAGGAATAATGTCCCAAGAGCGCTGAAACCTGTTGGCGAGTGGAATCGCGGAAGAATTATTGTTTATCCTGATAATCATGTTGAGCATTGGCTGAATGGTTTTAAGATGATTTCGTATCAGCGCGGGTCTGATGAATTTAAAGCGCTTGTCGCAATCAGTAAATACAAAAACTGGAAAAATTTTGGATTGTGGGATACAGGCCATATCCTACTCCAGGATCATGGTAACAGAGTTTCTTTCAGAAGTATTAAAATAAAAGAATTGAAATAAAGCTTAATATTTTAAATTTTAAACAATGTCATCCAGAAGAAGTTTTCTAAAAAACACAACACTCGGCCTCACGGCTGCAACATTAGCGCCTTTAGTTAATAAGGGTGAATCATTTTATCGTGATGAATTTGAACATTCGAAAGACCTGCCGGTAGGTATAGCAGATTATACTTTTTTAAATTTCGATATCGCGCAATCTATCCGGATGATGCAGCGCCTGGATATTCATCAGATGACTATCAAAAATTTTCATCTGCCTTATGATAGCAGCAAAGAAAAAATTGATGAAGTGGTAAAGCAATATAATGACGGGGGCATCAGCATT
>JAHEZA010000366.1 GCA_023251335.1 Chitinophagaceae bacterium
TATTTTGAAAGGTAATAACGCTGTATCTGTACAAGTTCCTCAACTAATAAGAGGAATGTATTATGTGAGTGTTGTAAACGATGAATTAAACTTTAATACAAAAATGCAGAAATTATAAACACTATTTTTTAATAAATCTTACAACCGCTGTTAACCTAAAAATTAGCAGCGGTTTTTTTATTTCCCGGTGCGTGTTGTTTTTTAATGAAAAAGTTTGATTCATTTGAAGCATGCCCTTTTAGTGCAAACGTTTGAGTGGTTATTTTTTAAAGTAAAGATGTAGTTTTAAAAATCTTAAAGGTTGTTTAACCTGGAATCATTTAATGCAAAGATTTCGGGTTTTAATTTCTTCAGTTTTTCAACCTTTATCTTTTTAAAAATATTGACAATGAAAAATTTTTCCATCTTCTTTTTCTTTTTATTTTTTGCGGCAACATTGGTTGCTCAAAAAGTGCCATACACTAATTGTAATAATTGTTGGAATGCAGATTCGCTGGGAAATCACAGGGCTGTACTGAAATATAACGGAACCGGAAAAATTGCGAAGGCAACCATTTTTTGGAGAAGAAGAGATGAGAATCCGGAATTGAAAAGAATTATTGTAGAAGATGCGAAAACGAAACAAAAAGTATTGAATGTAAAGATAGGTACGCTTAACCGGGAGTATGGCGACATATATTTTGAACCGCTTTCCGGCAGCGGAACTTATTACGTGTATTACATGCCATATAAAAATGAAGGGCGTTCCAATTATCCCAAAGGGGTTTATCTGGCGCCAGAAAATACTGCTTCTGAAGATTGGCTGAATGCCGTTGAAAATGAGAAAAATATACCGGATGTAAAAGTTTCAGAGTTCCAATCCATTAATTCTTTCAATACTTTTTACCCGATGGAAATCATTGCCACAAGAAATGAGACAGATCATTTAATTGAACAAAATAAGAACCAGCCATTTTTAATTTTTCCGGAAGATCGTTTGCACTCAATACGTATGAAAAATGATCTGCCTGCGCGTTGGATAGAAAAAGGCGTTAAAACTTCGTTTACTGATACGGCGATGAAGGGTGAAAATTTTGTATACCAACTCGGTGTGTACGCATTGGAAGATATCAAAAATATCAAATTGCTTTTTTCTGATTTAAGAAATAAGAGCGGGCAAATTATTTCTTCAAAAAATATGTCTTGTGTTAATACTGACGGTATCGATTACACGGGAAAGCCGATGCAAAAAACAGTGAATATTGAAAAAGAAAAAGTGCAGCCAATGTGGTGCCTGGTCGACGTGCCGGAGCATGCATCTCCCGGAAAATATTTTGGAAAAATAATGGTGACATCAGATAATAATTCTACTGCAAAAGAAGTCAATATAGAGATAGTTGTAAAAAATAAGACGGCAAAAAATCGTGGTGTTGATAAGCCCTGGGAAATGACCCGGCTGAAATGGCTGAACTCAACCATGGCGCAGGAAAATACATTGATTGCACCATATACTGCGCTAAAAGTTTCGGGCAATACCATCACTTTGCTCGGAAGAAAGGTAATGCTTGATGATAATGGGCTACCCGACCAAATTCAAACTTTTTTTACTCCTGAAATGACAGGATATCAATCGCAGCCCAATAATCTTTTGGCCGAAGGAATACATTTTCATTTTACCAAAGCATCCGATTCAAAAGATATACAAATGAAAAAAGGGGGCGTGAAATTTACACTTCGCCAACCAGGAACGGTGCAATGGACATCAACAAATACCTCCGATGATTTGAAAATGGAAGTAGAAGGTTCTTTGGAGTTTGATGGTTTTGTGGACTATAAAGTAAAGATAACAGCAATAAGAGATGTTGATCTCAACAACATTACCATGCACATTCCTTTTGAAAAACAAGAGGCGAAATATATTATGGGGCTCGGATTGAAAGGAGAAAAAAGACCAGAAGATGTTAAATGGAAATGGGATGTGGCGCACAAAAACCAGGACGGCGCCTGGATAGGAAATGTAAATGCAGGATTGCATTATTCGTTACGCGATGAAAATTATATGCGTCCTTTAAATACTAATTTTTATCTGCTGAAACCATTGCTATTACCGACTTCATGGGGCAACGGAACTAACGGGGGCATAGACATTCATGAAAAAGGCAAATCTATTCTGGCGGATAATTACAGTGGCCCGCGCAGCATGAAGAAGGGAGATGTATTGTATTATGATTTTAATTTACTCATCACACCGTTTCATCCGATCAATACCGATTTTCAATGGGCCACCCGGTTTTATCATGCGTATAAACCGATAGATACAATCAAGGCAACAGGCGCTACGATTATTAATATTCATCACGCTACAGCCATCAATCCTTATATCAATTATCCGTTCATAGCATGGAAAGCAATGAAAGCTTATATTGATTCTGCGCACGCTGCAGGATTAAAAGTAAAAATTTACAATACCATCCGTGAACTATCTGACCATGCGTATGAAACGTTTGCGATGAGAAGCCTGAATCACGAAATCTATTCTTCAGGAAAGGGTGGTGGATTTAGCTGGCTTCAGGAACATTTGGACAGTAGCTATATTCCTGCGTGGTTTGTTCCGCAATTAAAAGATGCGGCCATTATCAATAGTGGTATGAACCGCTGGCATAATTATTATGTAGAAGGCATGAACTGGCTGGTGAAAAATGTAGGCATCGATGGGATTTATCTTGATGATGTGGCGTTCGACCGTGTTACGATGAAGCGCATCAAAAGAGTATTGACGGAAGGTGGCCATCCCGGAATTATTGACCTTCATTCTGCCAACCAATATAATAAAAATGATGGGTTTAATAACAGCGCTAACTTGTATATGGAACATTTTCCTTACCTCAACAGGTTATGGTTTGGAGAATATTTTGATTATGAAAATAACAAGCCTGATTTTTTTCTTACAGAAGTGAGTGGAATTCCTTTTGGCCTGATGGGCGAAATGTTACAAGGCGGTGGTAATCCATGGCGCGGAATGATCTACGGAATGACGAATCGTATGCCGTGGAGTGATGATGCCGATCCGCGTGCTATCTGGAAACTATGGGATAATTTTGGAATGAAAGGAACACAAATGATCGGCTACTGGAGCGATAACTGCCCGGTGAAAACTGATAATGGAGATGTACTGGCCACAGTGTATAAAAAGAAAGGAGCGGCATTAATTTCTATTGCAAGCTGGGCTGATAATGATGCAGATATTTCCTTAAATATTGATTGGAAAAAAATAGGAATTGATCCTGCCAAAGCCGCCATCACCGCACCGGACGTAAAGAATTTTCAGCATGCAAGAGTTTTTAAAGTTGGCGAAAAAATACCGGTGGAAAAAGGAAAAGGATGGATGTTGATTGTGAAGTAGTACGGGCGGCATCAAAGGTCAGCGCTTTTAAGATTTTTAATTTTAAAGGGAAACAGTAAACGAATAAAAAACGCTTATTTTAATTTAAAACCCGAATAAGGATATGAAAATTCATAATACAGAACAAGGAATATAAATCTGATTTTGACAGAGAAATTAAAAATTGAAAAAGAAATAAATCGGTCGGTTTTTAACCCTGAATAAAAAATGAAATTCTTCTCTATTTATTTGTTTACTACGAAAACCACTGAAGAGCAATACATTTGTGATGGCATCGTCCATCGCTAATTGCAGAATAAATTTTTACCTTTAATTATCTTCTTTTATTGTTGGACGAAAAAAAAGTATCAATATGAAAAATTTCATGCTCCGGATTTTATTTGCATTGGTTTTTTTTTCCTGCAACAACCAGCCTGAATCACCGGAAGTTGGTACCGGTACATCTGCAGCGAATAACTGGGTAAAACCTGATGGAAAATACAGTAT
>JAHEZA010000367.1:0-1143 GCA_023251335.1 Chitinophagaceae bacterium
ACGGGCAGCAGCTTTTAGCCGGAGATATTTTATAAATTCTCCCGGTGTCATTCCAGTAAGGGTTTTTAATTTTCGATACAACTGCATTTTACTCAGACAAAATTGTTTTTCAAGAAAAGCCGCATTAAGAACGGGGTCGTCCAGATTCTCTTCTATCAACTGTACCAATCGCGTTAGAAATTTTTTATCTCCGGCGGGAATCTCAGTTTCATCAAGTAAGTCGGAAGTGGAATTACTTTTAAAAATCTCATGCAATTTTTGATGGTATTCTAAAAGTTTGCGGACTCTTACCTTAAGATGCGCCACATTAAAAGGTTTGGCAATATAAGCATCGGCACCCACTTCATATCCTTCAATATGATGTTCTTCGCTTCCCCTCGCCGAAAGTAAAATAAAAGGTATATGGCAGGCTGCTGTATTATTTTTTATTCTATTACATAGTTCCAACCCGTTCATATTAGGCATCATCACATCGCAAATAACAATATCCGGCAATATTTTGGTAACCAGGTTCAGCGCGTCCTGCCCATCCTCCGCCTCATAAACAATATAATCGTCTTTTAAAATATCAGTTAACAAAAAGCGTATCTCGGGTTCGTCTTCTACTAAAAGTATTTTTTTCTTATCCTGGTCAAGCAAGTCTTCCAGAATGGCATCTTTATTATTTTCCCTCGTAGAAACAGAACGGCCTGTTTCGTTGTACGTAGTGATGGTTTGGTATAAATAGGAAGGTTGATCATTAATAGCATTTTTATTCACAGTTATTTTCTTTTCATCAATAGGCAATGAAAGAATAACTTTAAATGTTATCCATCCATTTTCACCGGAGACATTAATTCTCCCTTTTAGCATGGTAACTAACTGTGTTGTAAAAGCCAGTCCAATACCAGTTCCGAACTTATCTGATCTTAAATTATTTTTCGAAGCCACATAAAATTGATCAAACAACTGATCAAGCTGCTCCTGTGACAGTTCGCTCCCCGAATTAGAAACCGATATTTCCAGTTCATTATTTACTATATTTTTGTTAGCTGAAAAAATTACCTGTTCATTTTTCCCTGAATACTTAAATGCATTTGACAAAAGATTGAAAATGATTTTTTCCAGTTTATCCTTATCCACCATCCCGATCATTCCGGAAGC
>JAHEZA010000367.1:1156-3866 GCA_023251335.1 Chitinophagaceae bacterium
TTCTGTTCTATCTACATAACTATATTGATTTTCGAAAAAACCCGCTTCTACTTTTCTGAATTCCAATAATTGTTGTACCAGATACGTAAGTTTGGATGCCTGCTGATGAATCAAAGAAAAAAAATAAGATTTTTCTTTATCAGGTTTATTGTTCGCAGGGTTATCTGAAATACGTTCTGCTGCGCCCATGATAAGCGTAAGTGGGGTTTGCAATTCGTGGGCTATGTTCGTAAAAAATCCCAAACGGTTCTGGTGGATCTCATCTTCTTTTGTCCGCAATAAATGTTCTACTTCTAACTGATGTTTTATTTCGAGTTTATTTTTTCTATACTTATACAGTATATAAATTATTGCGGAAGCTAATATTACGTAAACAAAAAAAGCATAAGAAGTAAGCCAAAAATATTGTTTCACCTCTGCTCTAAGCAAAGGCACTTCTTTTGTCCAAAAGCCTTCACCGTTGCTCCACTTTACTTTTAAGATATAATTCCCCGGCAAAATATTGCTATAGATGATTTTTCCTGAGGTACCCGCATAGTGCCATGTTTTATCATATCCTTCCAGGTACCAGGCATATTCATATTTGTCTGCATTTAAAAAACTCAGCGCCTTTATATCGAGCTCAAGAAAATTATTCTTCCTGCTTATGGAATATTCAAGCGGCCTGCTATCTTTAGTATTTATAACTCTAAATCCATTCTCCTCTACAGCTTTGCCACCAATTGAAATATCAGAGATACATAAATGAGGTAGCCAGTTTGATTTATGAATATTTTGAGGTAAAAAATTATTGAATCCATAAGTTCCACCAAAAAACAAATTATCCTGTTTATCTTTCCATACAGCGCCGTCGCAAAACTCATTACTTTGTAGCCCATCCGATTGTTGGTAATAAGATACTTTCATATCTTCCGGATTCACTTTTGCGAGTCCTTTATTAGTACTTACCCAAATTTGTCCAGACCTGTCTTCCTCAATAGCGTGAATGGTATTATTAGGCAATCCGTTCAAAGTGGTTAATTTTTTAAACACAGGTTCCGTCAATAAAGCATCTTCGCTTTTGATCATATTAAGACCATAACTGGTACCGATCCATATCCTTTGCCGGCTATCTTTAAAAACAGAAAGTACATCATTATTCGACAGGCTCCCTTCATAAGTAAATGCCTTGAAATTTTTAAATTTTTTCGTTTTCTTGTTTAACAAACTCAGTCCCCCATATCTGCAGCCTACCCATAACTGGTTTTCATTACCTGCGGTAAGTGAATAAATAATGTCGTTAGCAGGGCCCGAATCACTATTATTAAAAGCAAATTTTTCTAAAAAGGAAATAGATAGCTTTCCTGTTGCATCTCTATTAATTTTTAAATGTATCAGCCCATAACCGCTGGTACCCAACCATACTGATTGATCTTTATCCTGGAAAATTGCATACACCGAACCAAATTCAGGCCAGGTATCATGTCCTTTGACAGAAGTCCACTTATTGAATGTTTTATTTTTCAGATCGTAGATCCCAACTCCTTTTCCATCTGTACCAATATAGATAAGGCCATCATCTCCTTTTTTTAAAGCATACACAGCATTATTATCAAGGTCTGCCGGTGCCAACACATTTTGTTTTTTTATAGCATCATCAGATGCAGACCAAAAATTCTGCATTCTGATTATGCCACTTCCTTTGGTGCCAACCCATAAATTTCCATTCTCCTCACAAAAAGCTCTTACTGATTTATTGTAGGGCATTCCGTTTTCTGACGTGGTAACTGTTCCAAATGATTTTGTTTTAGGATATATTTTTATAATTCCATTACCGTCGGTGCCGAACCATAAGATGTCTTCAGTGCCTGTTTCACATGAAGTAATTTTTATATTCTGCATTTGTTTTGCTTCAGCAGCAAGAAAATCAGAAGTTATAAAATTATTATCAACTACCCCGTAACCTTTGGACGACCAGGCAAGCAGGTAATGATCCTGGTAAAAGATAATGGTGCTTAAGCTATGTGGCATTTGTAGTACCAGTTTATGATCTATTGTACTGGTATTCGCTAAGAATAATTTGTTATCGGTCGTAACAAAAAAGACTTTCCCGTTAACTACAAAGAAATTGAAGATCTCTTCTTTCTGAAAAGTGTGGATTAGTTCTAATCTTTTTTTATTAGCATCATAAACGTCTAGTTGTCCACTATTGTTTAATATCCATAAATGATTGGTCTTGTCAAATGCAATCTTGGAAATTTTTGAACTGGGCTGAGGAAGATTGACCAGCCGGAACGAATCAGATAAAACATCGTAATAACTGAGTCCGCGTTTTTGGATGAGGCAATATACAGTACCTGACGTATCTACAGAAACAGCATATTCCTGTTCACTTATTTTGCCTGACAGATATTGGTTATAGAAATAGTTGTAAAATTTGCCTGTTTGTTTTTCATATCGCGAAATACCTTCGATAGTAGTTATCCAGATGTTGCCGCGTCTGTCTTCTGTTATATTCTGAATTACATTACTACCGATACTTTTAGAGTCATTTTCTTTTCTATAATTAAATACATGAAAAGTGCTTCCATCGTACATGTTTAAGCCATCCCATGTAGCTACCCACAGAATATTGTCAGCATCGTTGAAAAGTTTGTTAATCGAACTGTTTGAAAGCCCATTCCGATTATCATAATGTTGAATGAAAAAGGGATTGTCAGGAAGAGCATTT
>JAHEZA010000669.1 GCA_023251335.1 Chitinophagaceae bacterium
AGAACTTTACGGCGCTTTTGCAAAAAGATAAACGTATGGAAAAATGGCTTCACATAGAGCAGGAAAAATTCAAAGCAATATTTCAAAATGCTTCCCTGGGAATTCTTGTGATCAATCAAGCCGGTATCATCGCCCTGGCCAATGACTTTTTAATGGCCCAATTCGGATATTCCGATGCTAGCGAATTGATCGGGAAAAAAATGGAAATACTTATTCCAAAAAGATATCATCATCAGCATGTTGCAGATCGCGGCCATTATATGGAGCATCCCATCACCAGGCCTATGGGAATTGGAAGGGATCTTTTTGGAATAAAGAAAAACGGCACTGAAATTCCATTGGAAATAAGCCTAAGTAGTTATAACAACGATGAAGGCGTTTTTTCTATTGCCTTTATAAGTGATATTTCCCAAAGAATAGAAGTCCAGAATAAACTACGCGAGCAACGGCTGGCGCTCGCCGACATGAATAAAAAAATGGAGGTACTGAATGAAGAACTCGAAAAAAAAGTGGAGGCGCGTACTTCAAAGTTGCATGAAACCATGCAAAAATTAGAATTATCAAAAGATGAACTTTCAAAAGCGCTAAGCAAGGAAAAAGATTTGGGAGAGTTGAAAAGTGCATTTGTTTCTATGGCCTCACATGAATTCAGAACACCATTGAGTACCATACTTTCGTCGGCTTCGTTGTTGGCTAAATATAAATTAACTGAAGAACAAGATAAAAGAGATAAGCATGTACTACGTATTAAATCATCTGTACTAAATCTGAATAACATCTTGAATGAATTCCTTTCACTGGGAAAAATTGAAGATGGCAAAATAACGGCAAATAAAACCGTTTTTGATATCAGGCATCTGGTTCAGCAACAGATAAATGAAATGACTGAAATTCTTAAACCAGGACAAAAAGTAAATTATACGCATCATGGTAAAGGAGATGTAACACTTGATGAAATGTTGCTTAAGAATATTTTAATCAACCTGCTTTCCAACGCCGCAAAGTTTTCTGGCGAGAATAAAGCCATATTTATCACCACGAAAATCACAGAAACATCAATACAGTTTTGTATAAAAGACAAAGGCATTGGCATTCCAAAAAAAGACCAGGCGCATTTAAGCGAAATATTTTTTCGTGCAGCCAATGCGGCCAATATTCCCGGGACTGGCGTCGGTCTGCATATTGTAACCAAATATGTAGAAATGTTGAACGGGAAAATAGAAATAAAAAGCAAACTGGAAAAAGGAACCGAAATAAATATCATATTTGCACAATGAAAAAAATATTGCTGGTAGAAGACAACGATGAAATCAGAGAAAACACAAGTGAAATATTAGAACTTGCCAATTATCAAATTACTACAGCAACAAATGGAAAAGAAGGATATGCTATGGCGCAAAAAGAACCTCCGGATCTTATTATCTGTGATATAATGATGCCGGTGTTGGATGGGTATGGATTGCTTCATCTGATCAGTAAAAACGAAAGTTTAAAAACTATTCCTTTTATTTTCCTTACTGCCAAAACTGAACGTACCGATTTCAGGAGAGGAATGGAAATGGGCGCTGATGATTACATCACAAAACCATTTACTGACCTGGAACTATTGAACGCGATTGAAAGCAGATTAAAAAAAATGAAGTTCATTAAGGAGAGAAGTACTGGTACCCAAAGCCTCAATCATTTTTATGATGAGATAAAAAATGAAAACGCGCTGGAAAATCTGACAAAATCTGAAACGATCAATTATTATAAAAAAAAACAACGCATCTATGCGGAGGGGAATTACCCTCATGGGCTATTTTATTTAATATCCGGAAAAGTACGTACGTACAAAAGCAATGAACTTGGCAAAGAGCTTACCATAAGTTTGTACAGTGCCGGTGATTTTTTTGGATACAATGCCCTTATAGAAAATACATCATACAAGGAAAGCGCTGAAACACTGGAAAAAAGTGAAGTGAGCGTTATTAGCCGCGAAAATTTTGAAATACTCATCAATAATAACAGAGAGGTAGCAAAAAAATTCATCAAATTACTTGCTCAAAATGTAACTGAAAAAGAAGATCAATTAATTAGCCTTGCCTACAATTCGCTTCGCAAAAGAGTGGCAGATGCCATTATTACACTGTCTAAAAAATATAAAGAAGAAGGCCATACTGATTTTATCATTCATATTTCAAGAGAAGACCTGGCGCATATTGCAGGGACTACTACCGAATCATTGATAAGAACGCTCAGTGATTTTAAAAACGAAAAGCTTATTGAAGCGGAAGCGGGATTTGTAAGAATATTAAATGAGAAGAAGCTTTTATCAATGCTCAATTAAGACCCGGTATTTTCTGACATTTTTTTATCGAATTCTTTTGATAAATCCTCAAACCTTTTTTCAAAATGAAAAATATCTTTCTTCAATTTATTATAACCGGCTGCTATGTTGTTAGGTAATTCTTTTCCATTTTTAGATTGCAGGGGAAAGCTTGACAATTCTTCAAGCTTAAAAAATAAATTTCTAAGGTTATCGTCTATTAGCAATAATTCATTTTGAAAATATTCAGCCGTTTGCAAAAATTGACTCCCTTCACTGCTATCCACCATTTCGCTAAGGCGATATTTTAAGAGCACGTTTTTCTGCTTAAATCGCTCTAGTTTTCCCCTCCATATATCCCGCTCCTGACCAAATTGATTGCTATTTACTGACGTCATTTTACCCATTTTTCGGATACTTTTAATAAATGAATTGCTCACAAAGACTGGGTTTAAATATAACCCGGCTCCTTTAGTATTAATTTACAAAACTGTGATAAAAACAAGCCAATCAAAATGATGCCGGGCAGTCACAAACATGATTTGGGTCATATAAGCGTAATACCATCTGCAAGTACTGGAGAATAATCTTGGAAGTCAATTCATAAAAACGGCAAACGATTAAATCAAAATCCTCAATAAATGTTTGTCTGCTGCCCAATTGGCAAAAAAATCCGTATGAAATTCGGGCTTTAGTTTTATCGTTTATACAAATCCAAATCCAGTTTTTCGCAACGACCGGTCATTTCCTTTATATGTATTCTAAAAACAACACCATCAATTCTGTTGAAATCATTGGTGGGAAAAGGCCACTCGGGAGTCAACTTAACAGTTTTGCTTGATATATTGGGCAGTATCCGTGATAACAAAATTTTTAATCCATTCGTTCTTCCCGCTTCATCGGTAAGCTCCTCAAAAGTCCCCCAAATGATTACTGATTCCCAATCGGCCATATTTTGCATCCTGTCCACCTGGAAACAAACATGCGGGTTTTTTCTCATCATTGTTAATTTCATTCCGTCAAATGTTCGTGCATAAATGTAATCCCCATCATAAGCATAACTTATAGGAACCACGTACGTTTTACCGTCGGCATGGCAACCTAACCTTCCGATAACATTGTTAGAAACCACGTCTATCATTTGTTTATCACTCAATGTGTCGAACATGATTTAAATGTTTATTGTTTCAATAAAATTACCGCTCGCGTTGAATTGCAAAAATGAGGAGAGACAGAAAATAAAATGATTGTAATCATAAGCAGACAACAAGAATTGAGGGTACTGCTTTCTGCTTTAGATACGTCTGCCTTTCATCGCATAAGATGTTGTTAACGATCAGGCTTATTTCTTTTATTTCAACTATCCAAACTTTCAATATTCTTTAAGGACCTTGAAATTCTGTTCACTCAAAATACTGATGGAACAGCCCTATTCGCTGATCAAGAGAATCAAAAACTTTTTTTGCTATGGCGGTATCAGTTATATTTTTCAGACTGTATGATTGACGTATAATCGGTGTCAGCCATTTATGCAAAGCCTCATGATCGTCCCCTTTCATTTTGCATTGCCGTAGCAAAGTATCTATGTCACCGGATAAATCGTTGCCCAATATCTGATAGCTATTGAGCGGTGGAAAAGGATCTACCCTGAACATATTTGCAGTGGTCCTCAGGCGTATCACGTTATGATTGGTTATAGAATCTGCCTGCCATTTAGCTCCATTATTAAATGTCAGTCTTGTATCGGCAGCCACAGAATCTGTGTCGTGATCATGTAATTCCGGCTTATTCGTGCTTTGACTGCAGGAAAGCAAAAACGAGGCATAGATAACAGTAAACAAACTTTTTTTCATATTTTTTAATTTAAAAATGAACAGTAGATTGCAACGTTAATTTTCTTGGGTAACATGGCCACAAAAACCAGTCCATCCGCATAGCATGCCAGCACGTTTTAAAATATCTTTTTTGAGGTAAACAATAGTTGTATAGCCAAAAGCTTTTGTAAATCCCGAAAAGCGAATGATGCCATGAATTAAAATCAGTAGCGCAAATGTAATAACGTAACATAGATTTAAAATTGATTTATTTTTTTTAATTGCTGTACATGATCCTTCCCCGTTTAATTTTTTCCTGAACATAATGGTAAGCAGTAACATTGATAATGGCTGTAAAAGTGGCCAACCCCATAAAAATGTATCCCAATGCATCAAAATTCCAGAATAAAGAATGTGGTGTTTGCTGAACAATGCGGACCTCATTCAATGATCCTTTGAGAGTACGGGGAATGACTGTTGCCAACTGCACCACATAATTGGCGGTAACAAACACAGCATATAAAATAGTGAATATTAATGCCCCATGGCTCCAAAACTTTTTGTCAGCCGACGTTGTGTGATGCAGTGCAAGCATCCCGAGAAGAAATGCAATGACAATGCAAAGAGATGTTCCATAAATGAGCCGTTCGTCCGTTGGGTAGGTAAACGCATCATAAAGCTGCAGTATCTGAACTATACAATAGTCTATGGTGGCGGTAAATGCTGTGCTACCTGACCAAAACCCAACTTTATGTATTGTAGTATTCATACTTTGTTTGAAAATTTTGCCTAGCGGCCCGCTGATATAAATTCTAACCGGCCCATCTTTTCCCTCCGCAACAGAAGGACTGACAGCACTATGATCCATAGCATAAACGCACCGATGTTGATACGTTCCCAAATTCCTATAAAAGGTGTTGGCAGGTTCTTATCAATACACTTAAAAATGATCTGTTGTTTTGACAAATTTATCTTCCAGCCGGGGATATGCAAATGACCATAATCATTTTCCATAATGACTGTGGTCATTCAGTTCAATCTAAATGTTGATCAATTTTAGTTATGGATTATTCTTTTTCTTTTAATATCAATACCGGCCTGGATATTATTATCGTCATTGGAATGTAAGATTGACACGAGAGTTGCGCAATAATGCTACAATGGAAAAGTATTGGGAATACCGGTCATTATTTGAAGACAAAGAATGGTGGCTGAAAGTCAGCGTATTATTTTTTTAGAGGAAGCAGTCTACATCAATTTTTTTGATGCAAATTACCTGGCGTTAATTGTTGGGAATAAAGCCTGGCGAATAGCTTATGCCTTTTAAAATAAATTATTTATTCATTTTTAAAACCAATTTTATGGAGATCAATTTAGAAGAAACTTTTTGTGGAGATCATAATCATTTCAAAAAATGCTGACTAATCTCATACCCGGCACTGACAGTCGTCCTTTTCCAGAATATAAATCAAGAATAGTTTTGTGCTTGAAATAATTATTATAAATCTTTAAAAAAAAGGAGGTCATTATGGCAACAAGACCATTAACAACCATAACCGGTGGAGATTTGTTTCCATCAGTATTTGATGATTTTTTTCGTCCTTTCAATTTTTGGGATACTGAGCGCACATTGACAGTGCCGGCTGTAAACATTGATGAAAACAAAGATGAGTACGAACTGTCGCTGGCAGTTCCCGGCATGAAAAAAAATGATTTTAATATCAATGCAGAAAACAACATTCTTACCATCAGTTGTGAAAAAGAAGAAAAATCTGAAACAAAACAGAAAAACGGCTATCGTAACGAATTCAATTATTCATCTTTCAGCCGCAGCTTTGCTCTACCGGATGAAGTAATCAAAGATAAAATTGATGCCCGGTATGAAGATGGTGTATTAAAATTATCTCTTCCCAAAAAAGAAGAAGCAAAAAAGTTGACTGTGAATAATCAAATATCGGTAAAGTAAGAAGACGCAAATTAACTACTGTCCTGCTGCGGTAGCAGCGGGGCATTTTTATCGTTACAAAGTGAAGTAACAATTAACATTTAAAATTTTTAATTTAAAAAATAAACGGAATAACGATGCATTCAGAAGCTGCGATACCTAAACCTGATCCAAAGGCTAATTTATTAATCAGCCAGTTCCGGCGTGAAAACGAAAGCTGGAGAAGAACGCTCGAATTTTTAATCGAAGAAGACATTATTTTGAAAGCAGGTATTTCTGAGGTCTTAAAAAATATGAATCAGACCGATGAAAGCATTCTAAAAAAACTGGAGCATTTCCATAACCGTTTAATAGAACAGAATGACACCGTGAGATTGCTAAGAACAGGCGTAGCCGATATGGGCAAAAAAATGAATCCGGATTATTATTTTGAACCTGACCTTTCAAATAGCATAACCCTAACTCAGAGAATGCTAAGAAAACAAATGGAAACCGCAGAACTGGAATTCTTAAAACTGAAATTTGATTTCAATGATTACATTGACAGAATCTTCCAAAATTGATCAGAGTAAAATGCGTAACTTAAACACTATGCCTGGAATGTTTTTTGGAAAGTTATTTAATTCAAAAAGCATGTAGTAAACTTCATGGTTTAATAATTTCAGTAAACAAACTTTTATTAAAGATTCCTCTTTTATGTGCCCGCAATCTAAAACCAGGAAGGCTGGTGTCAATCCCACGAATCAAAAGAATCTAAAATAAACCCTGCTGGTTTTCTTTCAATTAATAAGATTCTCTAATTTTTTTGCATTTAAAATAGTAATTACGCTTTCATGAATGCTGATCAGATTTTCATGTTTAAAATCCCCCAAAGTTCTTATGAGAGATTCTGTAGCTGTCCCTGCAATGGAAGCCAGGCTCCCCCTTGTAATGTTTATTTGAAATTTTTCGTCGTTGGTTGTATTGTATTTTTTATTCAACTTTATCAAGGCATCCGCTACTTTTTTCCTAAGTGAATTATAAGCCATTCCTATTAATTGCTCCTCCTTTTCAGAAATATTCTTTGTCAGAAGCTGGATAAATTTATAACTTACTTCGCGGTTATTATTGATTAATAATTCAAAATCTTTTTTTGGAATTTCTGCCAGCTCGCTATCTTCCATGGCAATTGCTGTTTCCTGGTAATTGGTTTGTTCCAGTAAAGCTATGTGTCCAAAAAACTCATTTTTATTATAAAGGCCTGTTACCAGGTCTTTGCTGTTGTCGTTTGTCTTAAATGTTTTTACTTTTCCTTTTCGAACATAATATAATGAAGTGGGCCGGCTACCCCCGGAATAAATCTTTTGCTTTTTTCTGTAATAACTGACGTTGCTTACATCAGTTAAATCTCTTAAAGCATCCCCGTTGCTTTCCTTCATCAATTCCTGCAATTCCTGTAATTCTCCACCGAATTGTTTTTCTAATAATTCTATTTTTTTAAACCGGCTTTCCACAGCGCTTAATAATTCTGTACCCGAAAACGGCTTGGTGATATAGTCGTCGGCGCCTGATTCCATTCCTTTGCGCAGATCTTTATGTTCGGTTTTGGCAGTAAGAAAAATAAAAGGCTTGTTTCTTGTAGAAGGATTTTTCTGCAACAGATGTAAAACGCCGTATCCATCTAATTCCGGCATCATTATATCGCAGATTATTAAATCAGGATTCTCCTGCAAGGCCAGTTCTACACCAGCTCTCCCGTTTTCGGCGGTAAACACTTTAAAATTTGCCAGTTCAAGTATTTCGGCTGTATTTTCACGAAGATCTTTGCTATCATCAATTAATAAAATTTTTTTCATCTGATACTATTTTTTGTTTTAAGTGAACAGAGACAATTCACACTATGGCATCGCGTGTGTCGTTTTTGTTTGATTGCCTGCCATCATGTTCATATTTTTTTTAGTAGAATCTACTTTCTAAAAATGGTTTACAGGCCTCCCATTTCAATCTTAATTAAAAACTCTGTTCCCTTCCCCAGCTCACTCCTACATTCTACTTTACCATTCATCAATTCCGTGTATTTCTGCACTATATATAATCCCAACCCTGTTCCCTGAACATCCGCTGCATGCCTGCTTCTATAAAAACGTTCAAACAAATGCTGTTGATCTTCTTTGGAAATTCCTATCCCGTGGTCTTTCACTCTCAGTTCACATAGTTTGCCCGATATTTTTGATTCTATTGAAATCGAAGTCTCTTCCGGTGAAAATTTAATAGCATTAGATAAAAGGTTGATGACGATATGTGTAAGCATTCCCGAATCAAGCCTGGCTTCATCCGGCACAAAATGGTTGTAACTAATCAGTTGCCCTTTTTTGAGAATTCCTTTTATTTCTTCTATCACCCTTTCTATATGCTCTTTTATCGGAAGATGGCTGTATTTTGGAGATACCTTTCCTTCTTCAATTTTCCCCACATTAAGCAGTTCGTCCAGCATATCAGTAAGCAGAGATACTGATGAAACGATCCGGCTGATATGCTTTTCACGTTTAGGTTGTTCATCGGTTTGCATATATTTTTGAAGAAGATAGGTAGAAGATAATACTGTGCTGAGCGGCGTGCGAAATTCATGCGAAGCGATAGAAACAAACCTCGACTTCATCTCATTCAATTCTATTTCCCTGGCAAGCGCTTTTTTTAATTCTTCTTCCGTTTTTTTAGTTTCTGAAATATCTACGGCAACTCCTAAAAATCCTGTAATTTCATTTTTACGATTTCTGAATGACGTTATGGAGAGCGATACGGGAAACCTGGTGCCATTTTTTTTCACATAGGTCCATTCATTCTTATTTGGCAGGCTCTTTCTTGATTTTGCAACGTAAACTTCAAAGCCCGGCGTAATTTCCTTCTCTAATTCTTCTGAATATTTTAATGCAATTTTTTTTGTTTCCTCGCTATCATGAAAAAGTGTTGGAGTAAACTTACCTATCACTTCATCGGCTTTATACCCCAAAGAATCTTCGGCTGCCTTGTTAAATAATGTGATGATACCATCCTGGTCTGTAGCAATGATCATAGCCCCGGAAGAAATGAGCACTGCCTTTTGATATTGCGTTACTTTTACCAACTCGGCCTTGGTTTTCTCAGTTTCTTTTATTTGCTCTTCAAGTCGTTTAATGGTCTCATCCAGTTCATCTGTCCTTTCTTTCACTTTCATTTCTAACCGTGCATTCAAATTTCTTATTTCCTCTTCTCCTTTTTTTCGAATACTAATATCATTAATGAATAAAATAGCAAAATTTTCGTTGCTGGTTCTGTATCTGCCAATACTGATTTCTACGGGGAATTTTTTACCTCTTTTTGTAACTGCATTTAATTCCATCCTGAATTCTGTGGAAAGGTTTTGAGACTTGGAAAAATAATTTAACAGGTGTAATTTGTATTTTTGTTGCGGAGAAGAAGGTATCAACGCCTCAATATTAATTCCCATCAGCTCCTTTTTTTCATAACCGAATAAATGCAAAATGGAATTGTTCATTAAAACAATCCTAAACTCACTGTTTAATATGATCACTCCAATAGATGCATAATCCATTAAAGCGCCAAACCTTTGTTTCTCTCTTATGAGATCCTCCGTGTGTAACTTTATAAGGTCAGCTTTTTCGATTTGCACCATACAGTAATCATCACCACCTGCAGCAAAAGGAGTCAAGTGTATATAACCCCGGAATGATTTATCCTTGCCGGTGATCAATTCGATTTCATCAGACAAATATTTTTTTGAGATAATTTTCTTATCCATTTGCTTTAGCAATTTCTGAACGGGAATTCTTTTTCCCAATTCTGAAGTGTCCCAGTCAAGCAGATCATCGGAATTTTCATATCCAAATAACTTTGCACCCATTTCGTTTACAAACACGATCTTCCTGTCTTTAACTCTAACCACTGCTATAAAGTCAAATATTTTTTCTGAGATCTCATGAAGAAGTATTTTTTTAAACTCAGTCTTGCTATACTTTTCTGTTTTGAACATAATCCACAGCCTTTTTTATAGTATTTTGAAAAAGAGAAATCACATTTTCCCTAGACGATATTGCAATTTTATTTTAATAAAGCAATTTTAATATGACAGGCATCACTTTCTTGCATGATTTAAATCAATAAAAGGATATAGAGAAAATAAGTGTAAACAAATTAAAGGCTGGACCGCAATTGAAATACAGTTTTTTACTCCATTTTTATTTCTTGAATCCGGCAGCTTGGCTTGCCGGTAAGTTAATTGCTTATTCTCCGGCCTACATCTAATCGTATGCAGTAAACGAACAAATAAATGGGATTTTCATTTTTATTGCATTGGGGATAAACACTATCCGCATTATTCTTCAACCCTTTAAGGAAATTTCCGATGATGATACCTAAACTCCCAGTTTCCTTATTTTCAAGATCTGGAATACCAGGTATATAATAGTTCCCCAGATACCGATGACTATTGCCCAAACCGCAGAGAGCAGCCAGATCGGGGCTCCGCTGCGTATAGCCCATAATGTTCTTTGCGTAAAGAAATTTTTTTGAGTTGTAATTGCTTTTCCCCAGTCAACTGTTTTCTCCGTTACCAGGTTACCGTACGTATCATTATCTTCAACCTCGGCAACCAGCGTAACAATTACCTTTTGATCGCCGGGTATTGAATCTCTTTTGAATTCTGCGCTTGAAATTCCTGTAGTATCAGAAGTATAAAAATCTTTATCACCAACTGATAAATTACCATCCATTCTCTTCACAGCAAGTCTCATATCAATATCTTTAACCGGTACCCAGTCATTTCCGTTCTTTTCTTTCAGTATTGCAGTTACCATTCTTGCTCCGTCTTCTGAAGCGGTATCAACGGTTAGGATTGCTTTTTTAATAGTAATATCAGCGCTTATAGCTTCTTGTCCCGGAGAGGATTCGGTCTGTGCCAAAAATTTAAATTTATTAAGCGAATCCCAGCTATTTTTAAACGAGGGTGGTAAACCTATTCTTCCTTTTCCGATACTGTCTGTGATCAGCTTGCCAAGTAAATTACTTGGTTCGGCTTCATTAAAGTAAATATCTACAGGAATATTTTTAACGGGTTCAAATTTTCGCCCTACTTTTTTTCTTGTATTAACTTCCAGGTAGGGAACCCTGGTTACCGGCAAGAAATAACTTATGCTTATTTGTGTTTTAGATACCACAGAGTCCTGAGCCTGTATGGTATTAATAGATATTCCCAATAGTAGCACAAGGGAAATAACTAATTTACGATACTTGTAAACTTTCATATTGTTCAGTTGTTTCATTTTGGATAGCCATTGCATGTTTATCTTCTAATGTTTTGTAAATTGATATTATTGGAAACACTCTTGTAAAAAAAGTAATGATCAGTAAGACACCAGCCATGGATCCGACTGTAATGGCCCACTCTTCCCAACTGGGAAAGTAATGATTGAACCTAAGAGGTGAATTATACTTTGGTAAAAGTGGATGTAACATTGTAGGAGTGACAATCAGGAATCTTTTAAACCACGCACCAACAACTATCATCACCCCTACGACAAACATGGGCAAAGGTCTTCTCCCTTTTTTATTAATAAGAACCAATACAGGAATGATCATTCCCACCATAATGGCGAACCAGAACATAATAGAATAGTCGCCGGTAAAAAGTCCATTTAAATATTCTTTTTCTTCTTTTTTCATTTTAAAGGCGGGAACTAAAAATTCATTTACATTAAAATATGAGTACAGCAAAGAAAGCATCACCGTTATTCTTCCATTTTATCAAAATGATTGTTTGTAATGTAATTCTCCAGTTTATATACGCGACGATAGACATACATAGCCACTCCTACTGCACCGGCGCCGACGAGAAAAGCGCCTGATACAAAATAGGCGCCGAAATTAGTACTGTCCCACCCGGGCCGGTAGGTCGTTGCAAATAACCACGAGGTCACGGTATGTATGCAAAATGCCACGGGTACAATTGTAACACAGAGTATGGTGATGGATTTGTCGCGTATTTTTTCCTGCGCTTCAGTTCCCTTCCAAAAGGAAGCCATCCATTTG
>JAHEZA010000368.1 GCA_023251335.1 Chitinophagaceae bacterium
TTTTTTTACAACCGGCATTACCAGACGCAACAGATTTAACAATACTACCTGTCAGGTCTACCGCAGATAATACCTGGTAAATTTGGCCCTGTGTAAGATTGATGGTTTGTTTTACATTGGCCAACCATCCTTTTTTAGTGTTCTGGCTGGGTGTAATTTCTACAACCGTTGTGCCGGTATCTACGGCCTCAACAAAAAAGTAGGAGTAAGAATTATTTTCATTGGATACCTGGGTGTAGTTAAGTGAATAATAATTTTTTCCCAGGGTATTGGTAGGAAGAAAAACGGTTGCCCCTGAAACCGCATTTACATAAATGAACCCATAAGCCACAATCGGTTTTTGTGCGGTTATATGGATGCCATGATTGTATAGTCCCTCATCAAGTAATGCCGCGCTCCTTGGAATGTTTACAACCGTTACCTGGTTTTGGGTTACAGTAAAATTTTGACTGAATCCTATACTTGAAATTGAAATATTGCCCGTAGTATTTACATCAGAGGTGAGGTAAATTTGCATGGCTTCATTTCCACCTGCATTAAACATACGTACGTGGTTTCCGTATCCAACCCAAAAGTCTTTCCCCTTATTTGAAAAATCCTGCGAAAACGATGTATATGAAGAAAATACTGCCAACAGGAGAAAAACCCTTTTGATCATAACAAGTCTTAAATTTATGTAAATATATATATTAGACTGATTGGAAGTCCAATTGTTTAAAATACCATGATTTAAAATCCTGACAAGTCCGGCGCTCCATGAAGCCTTCACTTTTTAAGCCCTGGAGACTTGCTGGAAAAAGAATTTATTATCAATAGCAGGCAAGAATTTTTAAATAAAAGCGCATATAGGTTAAACTTTTCGAGACCTATACGAGCTGCTTTCTGTCGTGGTATTTCCTCAATAACAATATCACCCATCAATAGCAATAATTACTTGTACATGAAAAAAAACAGCCGCGATACTAAACATTCAAATATTCATTTATACATATTGACATTATCAAATTCCTGATATTTCCATTTTGTAATCCGGCAGATATTCATATATTTATATTTATATCTAACTGTTATGATTAATCTTACATCCATTCTTGATCATGTAGTATATGTGCTAAATACAGGACTCTCAAAAGACCTTACCTATCATAACGCGAATCACACACTGGATGTTGTGGAACAATGCATGGCTATTGCAAAAGAAGAAGGTATTACTGATGCCCAAATTTTACTGGAACTGCATGTTGCAGCAATTTATCATGATACCGGATTTCTTTTTACCTATACCAACCATGAAGAAAGAAGCTGTTTAATAGCCAGGGAAGAATTACCGGGTTTTGGTTTAAATGAACAAACTATAGAAAGAATTTGCGAATTGATTATGGCAACCAAGGTTCCGCAAATGCCAACAAACCATTTGCAAAAAATTATCTGTGATGCCGATCTTGATTACCTTGGAAGAGATGATTTTTTTGAAACAGGTAATAATTTACGCCTTGAATTGATTAAGTATAATTTTATCTCCGGTGAACATGATTGGGAAGAGCGGCAATTGAATTTTTTACAAACACATCAATATTTTACCAAAACCTCCCGGCAAAAAAGGGGGCCGAAAGAAAAGATATTCATAGAGCAACTGGTGAATAGCAGGAGTCCTCAAACAAAATAATTATTATTTGAAATACCTTAATGATACAAAAAAATTTCTGGTTAAGAACGCTTAATGTAAGACCCGAAGAAGGCTGGTTGGTAAAACGACTCTTTTTGCTTCAATTTTTTCAGGGGGCAGGCATCGCCTTTTTTTTCACAGCTGCATTTGCCCTTTTCCTGTCCCGGTTCCATATAATTGAATTACCCTATGTCTTTATTATATCCTCCTTTTTGTTATGGGCCGCCGGAATCATTTATGGCCGTATAGAGCATAAATTCGATATTGGCAAACTCTCCATCATTATTACTGTGTTTATGGCTGTGAGCATGGTAGTATTCAGACTGGCGTTTGAATTTATAAAAACAGAATGGTTCCTATACTGGATGTTGGCCTGGTATAATGTATTGTACCTGCTTAACAATCTTGAATTTTGGGCGCAGGCTGCTTTATTATTTGATGTGCGACAAAGTAAACGGCTTTTTGGCGTGATCAGTGCAGGAGACATTCCTGCTAAATTTATCGGCTATTCGCTTGCCCTCGTAGCGGTATCATTTATCGGAACCATCAACCTTATATTGGTGGGTGCTATCTGTATGATGGCTTCTATTCCTTTTTTACTGAGTATACAAAGATCTGGTAAACTACTTGAAGTTCACCACAAAAAAGAGCATGAGCCCGGGCACGCAAAAGATAATTTTAAAAAAATACTGAAGAACTTTTCCGGGAATTATTTAATACGGAGTTTGTCGATACTTAGCATAATCATCACCGGAAGTTTCATCATCATTAATTTCGCTTTTTATGCCGGTGTGAAAGAAGCTTATCATGATGATGTTTCACTGGCGAGATTTATCGCTTTCTTCCTGGCCATTGTGCGCATTTTTGCATTGGTGATAAAAATGATCTTTACCGGCCGTCTCATGAATAACCTGGGTATCACAAAATCTTTATTGATAACACCAGTAGTATTGCTCATTCTCGTTGCCACCATTATTCTTACACAGGATCTGCCCTCCTATCAAAAATTACTACTTTATTTATTTGGGGCCACTTATATGCTGGTGGATATTTTAAGATCCGCTATTAACTCTCCCGTTTTTTTAACGATCATGCAACCGCTTTCCAATCATGAACGACTAAGGGCACATACCATACTTAAAGGCATAATGGACCCTTTCGCTTCATTGGCCTTTGGCGGTATGCTATTAATACTCATTTATTTTCAACATGAAGTAAACCTGTTAACGCTTTCATACATTGTTTTGATAATTTGTATTTGCTGGATCATTGGCATATACCGGGTAAACAAATATTACCTTAAAACAATTGTAAAAACGATTAGCAGCCAGTTTTTCAACCTGGATAATTTTTCTATCACTGACTCGGGGACCGTTGACTGGTTAAAGGAAAAAGCAAAGAACGGTACCGAAACAGAAGTAATCAATACTTTAAATATGCTGTACAACAGCAATAATGAAATGTCGGATGACTTACTGATAGCTGCATTACAGCATCCCTCCCAAAAGGTAAAAATTGTAACACTAAAACTACTTCAACAAAAAAAATTCCCATCCGCGGCAAATTTCCTGTTGCCTTTTTTACAACACAATGATAGTCCCTTATTGGTAGCAGAATCCATAAAAATAATGTGTAACAATGAAGTTGACAATCAAATTATACTTCCCTACCTGCACCATGAAAACGCTGAAATAAGAAAAGCTGCATTGGCAGGCTTATTCTTTAACGGTTCCGAAGAAAGTAAAAGTATCACGGCAGCAATGTTGATGAAAATGCTTTCATCTGAAATTGTTGATGACAGGCTAATGCTGGCGGAAATTTTAAGTGCCCGTGAAAGTTGCAGCGAGGTTGATATGATTCGTCAATTAATGAATGATAACAATAGCCTGGTAAGAAAGGCCGCGTATTTGGCCGCAGGAAAATCAGGAAATAATATGTTGTTAAAGGAGTTGATCAACCGATTGGACAGAGAAGAAATAGCAGTACTGGAACCCCTGTATGTTGCGGGGGATTTCTCTTTGCCATTCATTCTTGACTACATAAATAGTGAAAAGGCAACCAGTCTGCTAAAGGAAAAATTAATTCTCCTGGTTGGTAGAAAAGGAAGCGAAAAAGCACAGGAAATCCTATTAAGCCTTTTAGGCAGCCACCCTGAAGAATACCTGGTGGTGGTAAAAGCG
>JAHEZA010000028.1 GCA_023251335.1 Chitinophagaceae bacterium
TGAGCACCTGGGTAAATCAAAATTTTCAAAATACAATTTTGCTCCTATCTTTAATGCATAATCTATTGCTGCATCAATCTCAATAGATTCAATATTCAGCATACATGATGTTGAAAAAAATAACTCGTTATGAAAAATTTATACAGTGTATTAAAAGTTATCATTGGTGTTATTTCAGTGCTTTTCTTGTTATCAGGCATTATATTAACAGGGCTTGCCATTTATGATTTCTTCGAAATTTTTCACAGGGTGCAGGAAAACGACACACTGGTAAACGTTGTTGCAGTTGGTTTGCTGCAGGCTGTGGACCTTCTTCTGATTGCAATCGTTTTTTTCGTTCTCTCCATTGGCACCCGCTTACTTTTCAAAGATGAAGATAAAGCAATGCCGGTAAAACTTCCGGACTGGCTTCGGGTAAAAGATTTCATGCAGTTGAAAGTTATTTTGTGGGAAGCCATACTTACTACGCTTGTTGTTTCTTACCTGGCTGGCATGGCCGAAATCAAGATCAGGGGAGCCCAACTAGAGGTGCAAAGCCTTATACTTCCAGTCGGTATTTTTTTGGTTTCTTTAAGTTTGTATTTTTTGAAACGAGGCGAAAAAAAATAGGCAACAGTTTGAGTTACCGGATTTATTTTAGAACTAAGTTAATTTTAAGATTCAAAAAGCTACCTAATCTATCTGAACTTTTTTGCAAATCACTTTTGGATACCTTATGTTTTCTGTCAAAAAATCCAGCCTCAATGTTTAAGGTATCTTTTTTTATTTCGCGTTTCCACAATCCCGCTACTTGTCCATTAATCACTATCGTTGGCCAAAAGATTCCATTGTTGGAAAATGCTTTCCCGTGATGTTCCCTGGTTATCGCAGGAGTTCTGTCTTTATAACTTATCAAAAATTCATCAAAAGCAGGAAGCAAAAAGATAGATTCTTTAAACTTTTTCGGGAAAGAAAATGAATTTGGAAACCAATATTCTGTTGAGTCTGTTTTTTCAGAAACAAATTTATCTTTTATCATTTCCAATGCATGCTTCGCATCCGTAATCGTTAAGCCAGACCACCATATAAAGTCATGTAACGTAGCAGGGCAATGGCTTTCAAAATATTTTGTTGCAAGTGTAAATAAAGATTCTTCTTTCGATAAATGCTTTGGCGTTTTAACTCTTTCTTCCAGCAATGCATAAGTTGTTTGCTTTTCTTTCATTTTTCCGCTGCAAATAATTTTTTCCAGTTCTGCATTCATTAAAATATGCGACGCACGGTTTTCGTCAGTTGCTATTTTTGATTTATTCAGTTCAATTATCAATTCTTTGCGGGTTGCATGCTTGGCCGAACTCAAAAAGCGTTCAATTGTTTTATTACATTTTTTTAGAACTTTTTCCGTGAGCTCCAGTTGATTGTTCCTTCCTCTCATCGAAGCTTTCAGTCGGGCCGCCGATAATTCAAGCATCCAAGAAATATCGTCAGCAGATACAAAATGCCATGTTGGCCTTAATACATGTACCCTTATAATTTCTCCGGAATTGATTGCGGCATCTATGTTTCCTTCAGTTGCTTTATTTAATCGTAAGCCTATTGCCCATTTAGCCATATTAAAGTCCTGCGCCTGCATAGCAGCCATTTTGTTTACAAGTTCTTTCGCGGATGCTAATTTAGGGTTTTCAATTTGTTGCGAGAGCAGCCGGAGCTTGCCAATATCTTTTTGATTCATCGAACAATGAGTTGTAAGTAGTAAAAAGAGAATGAACTTTTTAACTTCGATTTTGATAGTAAACAAAAAATCAGAATTTGATTTGATTAAAAGGATTCATCTAATTCCGATTCGCAACAGTAACCGAACAAATAACACGAATTCCTAATCAACCAATTAACTAAAACATCCAACAATATAACAATCCATCAATACAGCAATTTACTCCTCCCATACTACCTGGTGCGTTTGCTTTATTATTCCCATAACAAAAATGCTTTGTACATGGCCTACATTCTCTATCTCACTTAACTTATTCACATGAAAATCATAATATGCATTCATATCTTCACAAACTACTTTGAGCATAAAATCAAACTCGCCCGAAATGCTAAAACATTCGATCACTTCATTTAAATCATTAATTGTTTGTATAAATTTCATACCCGCATTTTTTCCATGTTGTTTTAAAGAAACATAACAAATTACGGTAAGGCCTTTTTTCACCTTTGCGTTATCAACCAGTGTGGCGTATTGTTTTATGATTCCCGACTCTTCCATTCGCTTGATTCGCTCATGTACCGGCGTTGTACTCAGGTGAATTTTCTCTGAAATTTCTTTCACCGTTATCCTGGCATTCTCCTGGAGTAACCTCAAAATAGAAAGATCTTTTTTATCAGGCATATAACCCGGGGTTGCCACTTCTTCTTTTGGGCTTATAGATTTCATGCTTTATTTAGCTTTTATTCTTTTACATAAGAGAATTGTACAAATCTATCCTAAAATACATAAACACATTAGTATTTTATCCTGATAATTGTATTTTTGCAAACCTAAAAAAATAAACGTTTCATTATGTCAACAGTTACGAAAAACGCAATTGATTTCAGCCTTAAAAATAAGGTGAAAGATATGAGCCTCGCTACGTGGGGCCGCAAAGAAATAAAACTTGCCGAAGCAGAAATGCCGGGACTTATGGCGCTACGCGCAGAGTTTGGAAAAGACAAGCCATTAAAAGGCGCGCGCATCGCAGGTTGTCTTCACATGACAATTCAAACCGCAGTACTTATTGAAACTTTAATAGACTTGGGTGCAGAAGTAAAATGGAGTTCGTGCAATATTTTTTCTACACAAGACCAGGCTGCAGCCGCGATTGCAGCAGAAGGCATTGGCGTATTTGCATGGAAAGGGCAAACACAGGAGGAAAGCGATTGGTGCATTGAACAAACATTATTTTTCGGAAGTGAAGATCGTCCGTTGAATATGATCCTTGATGACGGCGGCGATTTAACCAATATGGTTTTTGATCAATACCCTGAACTGATTCAACACGTAAAAGGCTTATCAGAAGAAACTACCACAGGGGTTCACAGGTTGTATGAAAGAATGGAAAAAGGCACGCTTCCCATTCCTGCAATCAACATCAATGATTCTGTTACCAAATCAAAATTTGATAATAAATACGGATGCAAAGAAAGTTTGGTGGATGCAATCAGAAGAGCGACTGACGTGATGATGGCAGGGAAAGTAGCTGTGGTGGGCGGTTACGGCGATGTAGGAAAGGGTTCTGCGGCAAGTCTGCGTGGCGCGGGAGCAAGAGTGATCGTAACAGAAATTGATCCGATCTGCGCGTTGCAGGCCGCAATGGACGGCTATGAAGTGAAGAAAATGATTGACGCTGTAAAAGAAGCTGATATAATTGTTACCGCTTCCGGTTGCAGGGATTTGATTACTGAAGCACATTTCAAAGAAATGAAAGATAAAGCCATTGTATGCAACATCGGACATTTCGATATTGAAATAGATATGGCATGGCTGAATAAAAATTATGGCAACACAAAAGATACGATCAAGCCGCAGGTAGATAAATATACGATCGATGGAAAAGATATCATTGTTTTGGCAGAAGGCCGTTTGGTAAACCTTGGTTGCGCTACCGGCCATCCAAGTTTTGTAATGAGTAATTCGTTTACCAACCAGGTGTTGGCACAACTGGAGTTGTGGCAGCATTCAGCTAATTATGAAAATAAAGTGTATGTGCTTCCAAAACATTTGGATGAAAAAGTAGCCCGTTTACATTTAAGCAAAATTGGTGTAGTACTGGATGAACTTTCCGATACACAAAGCGCTTATTTAAATATTCCGAAAGCAGGCCCATATAAGCCTGAGATGTATAGATATTAATATTGTGACGATTGTCAACCGATTACCGTCAACCCGGAGACCCGCTTTGAGAAAGGTGGGTTTTTTATTTTAATGATAACGGGAGGCTTTCCTACATTTGTTTCAATTTATAATCGAAATAAAATGCAACAAAACAAACCCAAACTTGATATCATCAACATGCTGCTGGAAGATTGTATTATGGCATTTCCCGTATCGTCATTTGTGATCAGCATTTACCAGCAATATCAAAAACGGGGCTGGCTCAGCAAAAAACAATTGCAGGGTTTGTACGACAAGGCATCAAAAATAAACGGAGTCCTCCCCGGACGGCTGGCAGCGTTGGAATCCATCATAAAAAAAATGCCGACGAGGCAAAAATCGGAGCTTCCGGAAAATAAACCCATGTTTGAAAGGGATGAAGCAGCAGGCAAACAAATTGATGCAATTCTTACGCGATATCCTCAACACAAAAGAGTCTTATTTTTGAAAGCGAAATACGATCATAACGAAACACTTTCTCCTTTAGAAAGTGCTGAATTAAAAAAATTCAGCAAAATGCTTTCATAATTCAATTTTTTTTTAGTTCTTTGTTTTCACAACGAATTACAGTTGTGGTTCTCACCAATATTTGTATATAAAGGCCTATTCCAATTTTTGATTTTCGGATAAATCATCTGACAAATTAATTTCTAGATCTATTCAGGAAGAAATAAAAAATTAGGCAATATGGCGAAATCTTTACAACAGGAAATTCTAATTGTTACGGGCACATCATTTTCATCTAACCTGTGTGGAATCAAATTAAAAAACAACAACAGGATTTACACAGAGACGGAGCATCTGCAGGAAGCCTGCTGGGATGGACAACTGCCGCGAATTCTTCCTGAAATTTGCCCCTGGGCTTTCGAAAATAAAGAATTGTATATATGGCGGGTGAAAGAAAATAAATCTGCAATAGAAATCGACATTGCTGATGTGCCGGGAACGATGGAAAAAGCTCTCTCAATAGACCCCACCTCGTTCATGCAGGTAAAACTGATGAATTAGGGCAAACTTCAATCAAATCACTTTTATCCGTTATCCTCACTATTACTACTGCTATTTTTTTTGAATAACGAAAAATCAGCATCACCAAATTTATAACTAAACGTAAGGCGGAAATTCCTTACTCTCCACCGGCTATAAGCTTCCTGGTAAAAAGTTTCAGTATCGTAGATGACACCATAGCGTTGTGAATTAAAAATATCATTTATGCTAAATGAAATCGTACCCTTATTATCTTTGAATAAATCTTTTCGCATCGCAAAGTCAGCTTCAAACCGTTCAAGTCTTTTCCCTTGTGGTATTACCCTGGGCGAATGGTAATCTGCCCTGAACTGAAATGCGAGTTTGTTAAAAACCGACGATTCATTCTTTGTACTTATTTTATAATCAGCATTAAATTTCGCGCTCCAGTTAAATCCTTCGTTACTCAGGTTCATAGAATCGCCGCCTGCATTTACAATTCTATAGCCCAGGTAAGCTGAAGGCGATATCGTAAAATCTTTTGCCAGTTTTTGCTGAAGTGTTAGCTCAACACCAACCTGGTTCACATTATCGGCATTAATAAACGTGTTTACAATAGCATTGGGATCTACCCCCGCATCCTGTAAATGCTGATACTGTTCAGCGCTTATTGTATCGCTATAGCGGGTAATATCTCCCAGCGTGTTTCTGTAAGAAATGGTTCCAAGGAAGTTGCTGTTATTTTTGAAATTTTTGCTGTAGTTAAATTCTAATGAATTGGTAAACTCTGGTTGTAACCTGGGATTACCCACCTGGATGTTCAAAGGGTCATTGATATCAAAAAACGGATTCAACTGCCAGAAATCCGGCCTTCGTACCTTCCTTGCATAATTCAGTTGAATTTCATCATTTTCGCCTAATTTTCTGGAAAGATAAAGGCTTGGAAAAAGTACATCCCAAATATTTTTTAATGATGAAGGATATTCATAACCAAACTTTCTTGCACTGTCAATAAGTGTTCCGGCAAATTTTGAATATTCGCCCCTAAGCCCGGCCTGGTAACCGATATTTTTTAATATGCCAGTATAAGTAAAATAAGCAGCCTGTACATTTTCTGTGTATTTGTAATTATTGCTCAATGGAAGTTTTGTTTCCGTATTTCCATCTACAGAAAATGAGTTAAAATAACTTTCATAGTTATTTGTAAAACTTCGCAAGCCTGCTTCCAGTTTTTTATTTTCTCCAAGCGGATTTACATAATCAACTTTTGCTGTCAGCTGGTTGTTATTATTAGCTCCATCGTTTTGGACATGACTTAAGTCTCCAGTCTGTGTGCCATCCGGATTGTAGAATGAATTCAGAATCGTAGCATAATTTTTCACGTTTCCATAGTTGGCATTTAACGTCACATCAAGCGTCTCTCCGTCTTTAGGAAACTTATGAGTGTATAATAATTGGGTATTGTTCCTGTTAAATTGAAAACCCTGATCCGCGGTGCGTGTTCCATATTTTTCCAGTATTTTATTGCTGTCTTTATATTGTTGTTCCTGGTATTGATATGTTTTGAAACGACCAACCACAAAGCCTTGCGATAATGTAATCGTATTCCTGTTATCAAGAAAATAATCAGCGCCAAATCGTATAGAACTAAACTTTCGTTCGCGTTCATTATTAGTGTTCTGATCAAAATAATCAGTTATTACACCCTTGTTCTTATTTTCTCTTAAGCTATTTGCTTTTGAGTTATCATCGGAATAGCTATAATTCCCGTTCACAAAAAAATTAAATTTCCCCTGGCGCAAATTCAGATTGGCATTACCCGAATATCGCTTTGGCGTTCCCCATGTTAATGATGCGATCCCATTAAGTCCGTGTCGTCTATTTTTTTTGAGAATAATATTGATTATACCACCACTGCTCGACGCATCATATTTTGCCGAAGGATTAGAAATAATTTCAATTCTATCAATATCATCTGAAGCTATCTGATCTAACGTAAGAATCGTTGGGCGTCCATCTATAAAAATGGTCGGGCTTGAATTTCTTAGTTCTATATTTCCATCCACATCTACAGAAACCGAAGGGATATTTTTCATCACGTCCACTGCGGTGCCGCCTTTAGAAGTAATGCTTTTATCTACGTCGAATACTTTCTTATCAATGCCCAAAGTCATAGCGGGCCGTTGGGCAACAATAGTAATAGCAGCTAACTTTTCATGTTCTCTTGACATGATAATATTCCCCATATCTTTTTGCACGTTAATTGCAGAGTCTTTAGATACTTCAACTGGAATTGTAAAGTCTTTGGAATAAGGCGCGTATCCAATTGCTGAAATCTTAATTTCCAGATCTTTATTTAAAGAGATTTTATCGAAAGAAAAATCGCCATTGGTTTTGCTTAACATGAATCTGATCAAGGAATCTTGCGCCTGTCCTGTACTGGGATTTGTAATTTTTTCAAACAACTGTACCGATGCCGCCTCAATACCTTTGTTGGTTTGGATGTCTATTATTCTGCCAAAAATATGATTGCCCGGCTTTGAATGTTCAATGGTCACCTCCGGCTCAGGAATCGGTTCCCTGTCAATTTGCGCCGATAAAAAATTTGAAAAAAAAGTGAATGTAAAAAATAAAATAAAATATTTCATGTAAAATAAAATTCATCAATACCATTAAGGATTGAAAAGATGAAAAATAGCTTTTAAGACAAATCAAAAAAGCGCTCCCTGATAGAAATACAAATTTACAAAAAAGTTATTAGAACGATTTGCCACTTAAAACTTGTTCACCATGATTATCTTATTTTTTTATTACAATTAACCCCACCTATTATTTTCCTACCACTTTAAATTGCACCACACCATCATTTGATTCGCCTTTCAAATAAATATCATCAGGTGTTTCGTAGAGCTGTTCACCGTTGACATTTATCAATTTTGAGCCATCGGGTAACTGACCCACCGTATCTCCAATATTCAAGCTGGACAAAGATGGCGTTGTATCAGGTGCCTGCGACTGTGTATTATTGATCACGCCGTTTTTACCGACAACAGTAAAGGCATTATTCCCATGAGAATCCTGCCCTGACTTATAATAAGTACCATTTAGTTCATATAAAGTTTCTCCATTTATAATCACAGATTTGGCACCCCCGGGCAGTGATGAAACAGTCGCACCCATTGGTGCATCCACAACCTGATAATTATTATTCCCATTAGGCCTGTAATAAATTCCATTGTAATAATAATAAGGATAGCCTCCGATAAAAAGACTTGAATAACCAAACGGAAGTATTCCTATACTAATTCCAAAAGGTGGAAACAGAGGCTGATAATATCCACTATAGTATCCGTAAAATAATCCATTATTGTAATAATAAGGATAACCACCAAAATGGATAGAAATAAAACTTCGCGGTATTACTGTGTAGTGCGGGCCATACATAAATACGGTTCTATGACCATAAACATAGCCATGATAAGAATGATAGGTACGATTAGTCACATATACATTTCTGTTATAGTGATAATAACTCCTATTTACATTTACGTTTCCGGTTCTGTTATAGATATTACTGGTAACACCGGTGGTACGTGTATTACCAATTGTACGTGTATTATATGCTGTTGTATTCCTTTCAGGAGTAATTACTGCTGCATTGCCCCGGGAAGAATTACGCGTGGCATTGTTTGGTATAAACCCGTTTCTGCTATTAGCGGACGTTCTTGCCGAAACAGACCTTTGAGAAGTTATACTTTGTGGTCTTTGATTGAAACTTCTTTCAGGAGCCGCTCTTTGAGACATACTTCTTTGCGGCGCAGAAAAACTTCGCGAGGAAGAAGAAGTTCTTGAAACGTGTGCGTTCCCGCCTTCGCCTCTTGAATCACGGCCTCTTTGTGCCTGAACGGAACTCAATATTCCCACAGTCAAAGCACTTAGGAGGAAAAATCTTATTATTTTTTTCATAATATTATTTTAAATAATAAAAATCCATTTACCCAAATTAGATATTTGTGAATAATCGTTTTAGTTTTTTTCTAATAAATAAACTATGCACAGAATTCCAGATAGGAAGACGCAAACTATCGCAGAAAGTTTAAGAAAAGAATGCTTTTTTACAATTTATTAACAAAACGCCCAAGTGAGAAACTTCATTGAAATTACGAATACACCATCCCATTCTGTTTAAACAGAAATTCGTATTTACTTCAGCTTATTTGTGAGTAACACAGATTCATTTTACTACCACTTCATTTATAGATTTTTCACCTAGTGCTTCGTTTACTCTTTCTATAATTTTTGCTTTCTGGTAAATTAGTTCATTCTTTAGCGGAGCTACAGATGTATGAATGAATAAAGTGGAATTAATGATTTCAATTTTATCGGTGTACCGGGCGATGGTGCGCCCCATTATTTCTTCCCACACGTCCTTGATTTGCAAAGCCTGCACCCCGCTTTTCAACTTGCTTTTTTTTAAGAATTCCTTTAATGCTTCACCGATAGTTCCTTCCATTTGTCAAAGATAAATTTTAAAGATTATTAATAACGGAATAAAAAATCGGGAAATTTATTTGTTTGCTATATGCATCGTGTCTCTATGCCAATTCTATCAATTGAACCACGTCACCAAATTGCGAAAGAGAAACCTTCAATCTTTCAGCATGTGTATCTGTAATAAAAACCTGGCCGCTATTTTCCAGGCATACATATTTCAACAGATTTTCGATTCTGTTTTCATCCAGCTTTTCAAACACATCATCCAACAGCAATACGGGTGGAAATTTTTTTTCTTTTTTAAGAATTTCAAATTCTGCCAGTTTGCAGGCAAACAATAAACTCTTTCTTTGTCCCTGGGAAGCAATTGCTTTAAAAATGTTTTCATGCAATAAAAAAACAAGATCGTCTTTGTGCGTTCCTGCATTGGTTCTTTGTGTGAGCCTGTCTTTTTGCCTTGAGGCGATCAGCAGTTCTTCAAAACGATTCTCATTCAGCATGCTGTTGTATTCGATGGAAACTACTTCATTATTCCCAGAGATGTTTTTATAAAATTCCTGGATCAACTGAAATAATTCCTTTGAAAATTTTTTTCTTACCTGGTGGATATAATTTCCCGGAACAAATAATTGCTGATCAAACGTTTCCAGTAATGCAAAGTCGAACCTGCTTTTTTGCGCTTCACCTTTCAAAAAACTATTTCGCTGGGCCAATACTTTATTGTAGGTGATCAGGTGCTGAAGATATTCGGGATCTAACTGGCTTAAGAGTGTATCAATAAATTTTCTTCTTTCTTCACTTCCTCCCGTGATCATGCCGATGTCGTCCGGCGCTATTATAACGCACGGAAATTTGCCTATGTGATGCGAAAATTTTTCATACGCAATATCATCCAGGTAAAATTCCTTTCTTTGGGCAGAACGATAAATACAAACGATTTTCTGTGAATTGCTTTCGCTTTTTTCATTCTCTAATTCTCCTTCAAGCCGGAAGCCTTCATCACCAAAATGAATATTTAACGCATCTGTTTTAGAAAAATAACTTTTGGTAAAGCAGAGATAATTTATCGCATCCAACAAGTTGGTTTTCCCTTTCCCATTCATTCCACAGATTCCTATAATCCTTTCAGTAAAATCAAAAGTCCTTGATTGATAATTTTTATACCCGGTTATTGAAATTTTTGTAAATCGCATGGAAGATATTAGTTGTCGGTCGTCCGTGTATTTTCACATCATCCTCCTTAAATAATTTACTTGTCCAAGGTGATAATTCAAATGAGCTAATAAATAGATAAGCATAACTTGGGTGGAGAAAACTTCGTCCCTTATTGCTAAGGGAAAATCTTTTTTCAGATCCTCCGAAGATAATTTTGGTATGATGTTTTTAATAGTTCCTTTCAAATCACTAATATCTGAAATTAATTTTTCGCGGGGAATATTTTTTAGAGAAAATTCATCATCGCGTTTGCGCTCATAACCTGAATCTCCTAACGTTTTCCCGATAAAATGATTCAGGTTGCCAATCAGGTGCAACGCAAGGTTGCCTGCAGAATTGGTAATGCCTTCCTTCGTTGTCCAGACAGACGCTTCATCTTTAAATAATGAAATTTCAACGATCAATTTATCAAGATCATTTTCAAATAAAGTTACAAGATCCATTGGTTTGTTTTTTAATTAATATAGAAATCCCTTTGCTATTGAATTGAGAGGTTTTGTTTCAGACCTGGTTTCATTGATCACTTTTATGGGAGTAGTATCATTCATAAACTGTTCAAAAATATGTTTCGGAGCATCCTTTACGCTTTCCATCAAAGCCCTGAAAGCATAAAGTCTTACCACTGCGTTTTTATGATCTGCCGCCAGTTGGGTCAGTTCTTCGATAGAAGCCGTTCTAAGTAAATCCACATAATTTCGTTCCTGGTCCGAAATATTTTTGCTATTCATAGGTGTGACTACATACATGTTTACCTTCTCTATTCTTTTTACAATTTTTTTTACAGAGGTCTCCTGTATTGTCATGGAAAATAAAAGTTCTTCATTTGGTAAAAACACACCCGCCACCTGGTATCCAGAATTAAAAACGAGGAAGGTACTTAACGCAAGAATAATTTTGGACATAAATTTTATTAACAATTAAAGGTATTTTTTTTTGATCAGAAAAACGACTACCTGGGCGTTCGAAATTGTTTCTGAAAGGTTAAGTTTTATTCCGAACAAATGCTGACGGATTATTTTTAAGTGGAATTTCAAATAAAACCCGCCAGAAAGTTTTTCACGGTTTGATGCACACTAATCTCATTAAATAAGATTTCTGATTTTTTGTTGGTTTACTATGGAGTTTTAACCCATTTGCGCTGCGGTGATTCAATAGTTGGTTAAGATATTCCAAAAATAATACACAACCGTAGTATTCCTTTCCATTGTGTCAACATTACGGTATCATTATTATATTTGCGTCCTATGACTATTGAATTACTTAAAGATTTGAAAGACCGGTTATCGGTTTTGAGGAGGTTTCTTTGACGTGGAGAACCGTGAACAAAAAATAAATAATGACAAGCAATTGTCTCTTTCTGCCGGTTTCTGGGACGATAGTAAACGCGCTACTTCCATTTTAAAATCTATTAAATTAGATGAATACTGGCTTAATTTGTACACTGATGTAAAAA
>JAHEZA010000029.1 GCA_023251335.1 Chitinophagaceae bacterium
AAGATTCCACAAGGCTGATACTGGTTATTGATTTTTTAAAACGATGAATTTAAAACTGGCAAGAAAATTGTAAAAATTGAATTAAATCTAACCGTTCTTAAAAATCTTATCTATTTTTAATTCATTTACAAAAATTTATACCCTTTTTAATATATCTTAAATAAACTTTTTTTAACTTTAGACTATGAACATTCATTTTCAGGACATGATTCCCGAAAACTTTGATAAAAATTCAAGAGTTTGGGTTTACCAGAGCAATCGCGCTTTTACTATTACTGAAGCTGTACAAATTGAAGAATTGTTAGAATCGTTTTGTAAAGAGTGGAACAGCCACGGCAAAGAAGTAAAGAGCTATGCCAATTTATTTTTCGGACATTTTATTATTCTGATGGCGGATGAAACCCATACCAAAGTAGGCGGGTGCAGCACAGATTTTTCGCTACGTTTCATAAAAAAAATTGAGCAAGATTATAATGTGAAGCTTCTGAACCGACAAATGCTGGCCTTTATTGTAAAAGAAAATATTCGCCTGATCCCGCTCTCAAAAGTAAATATTTCGATTGAGAGTGAAATAATAACTCCTGACACATTGTATTTCAATAATACCATTCTTACTAAGCGAGAATTATTAAACAACTGGATCATTCCGGTAAAAGATAGTTGGCTTGCTCAAAGAATTCCTGCGTCTCATCTGAAATAACGTAAGCGTTTGTTTCTCAAAAAAATTTGCAGTAAACAAATAAATAAATAAAATTATTATTTACTTTCCCAGGTGTTATTCGTTATGAATTTATCAGGAATAAATTCATTTCCTAATTTAATTTCGGATATATCAGAGTAAGATTTTGGAACAATAAGCGATTTTTCTTTGTCTCCGTTCTCCCAAACTCCGGCAGTATATTTTTGAATTGTTTTTTCTCCACTTTTTGAAATGATGGTTAAATATATGGGCACCGGCAAACCACCTTTGTTTTCAATAGTAATTTTTGCCTGGCTTCCATTCTTTGCAACATTTTTTATGGATAAGTCGGGATACTCCCAACCAAAAAACCATCGCTGCCAAAACCAGTCAAGATTTTTTCCACTGCCACTATTGATGCTATAGAAAAAATCATATGGAGTTGGATGTTTGCCATTCCACTCATTCATATATTGATGCAATGCCTTGAAATATAAACTATCACCCAGCATATCCTGCAGAACGTAGTAACACGAACCGCCCTTTCCGTATGAATTAGCCAGGTAAGTAGTGCCCGGGTATTCTTTGGTATTGGTTATTAAAGGGACATCCCTGTCTGTTCCTGACATTTCCTCATAGCGCTTTTTACTAAAAATTCCATCATCTTCCGGCTCTCCCATTTTTGGAGAAATTAACGATTCACCGATCGAAGCCCAGCCTTCATCCATCCACGCGTATTGCGTCTCATTCGTCCCCATAAAAAAAGGAAAATAAGAATGGAAAATTTCATGTGTTGTCAATTGCACCGCGTCCTTATGAGTAAACGTTGGATTATCATTTGCCATCATAGGATATTCCATCTGATCGGTTCCGTCAAATACAGTAATATGATTGAAAGGAAAAGGATATTTCGGATAAAAATGACTAGTGTAAAAAACAGTTTGATGCGCCTGGTCGGCCACATCAAAATAATCTTTGTGGATTTTATTGTAAGCAGCTCCCGCTACCGTTCTTCGCCCGGTTGCAGAATCCACCAGCACCGAACTTGCATCCCATAAATAATGGTCACTTAGTGCAAAAGCAAAGTCAGTTATATTGGATGCAGAAAACTTCCAGGTGGCTGACGCGTCTTTTTTAAAGATATCTTTTTTCAAATAATCTGTTGAATCAATTATATGAATGATATCAGTTGATATTGAAGCCTTGTTGATTTTGTCTAAAACGTTTTTATCAAAGTTATCGGCAGAATTTTGCCTGTCGCCGGTAGCCCAAACTACAAAACCTTTTGGAACAGAAATAGCCACGTTATAATTTCCAAAATCATTGTAAAATTCTTCTACGCCATTATAGCTCCAGGTATCCCATCCATCAACATCGTCATAAACCGAAATACGCGGGAAAAAATAAGCGATAAAATAAGAGGTACTATCTACCATGCCCGTCCGAACAGGTGACCCAGTGTTCACTTTATAATGCCAGCTTATTTCGAATTTTATTTCGGAGTGCGGCATTATCTCCTGCGCCGGAATAAGATAAAGAAGTGTGCCCGCTCTATATGCTTTTTCACTATCACTAAAACTGGTAATATTTTCATTACCGATTCTCAAAGATTCAATCTGCACGCCATTACCCAAATCTTTTTCAGCAATATTGCTCAGTCTTGCTACGCCTTTCTTATATAAATCAGGATACAGCCTGATGATGATTTGTTCCAATGTATCGGGACTGTTATTTTTATAATTTATAATTTCATTCCCCTGTAACAATTGAGTTGCAGGATCAAAATTTGCGCTGATTTGATAATCAGCACGATTTTGCCAGTAATTCTTTCCGGGCTTGCCGGAACGATCCCGTGTTTCATTTCTATAAGCATTTTGAATATTGGTATTGGTAAATAATTGTTGGGCACTAAGAGAATTTGTAAAAAAAATAATTATTACAATCACGGTAGCAAACAATCGTTTCATCTAAATTTATTTCTATTTCTTAAAAATATATAAACAATATTATTAACTTTCTGCCATACTGTCTCAATTTTTTAATTTGTTATCTTTGCCCACCTAAGTTTTAAAAGTAAAAAATGGCAGAATTACTTATAGATAAAAAGCATGATGAAAGCAGGCAGGGCGAAGCGTTTGCGCCGAAAGATCCGACAAATCATTCTTTTGAAAAAAAGTTTTATATAGAAAGTTATGGTTGCGCGATGAACTTTGCTGACAGTGAGGTAATTGCTTCTATTTTGCAAAAAGAAGGCTTTGGAATCACCTCGCGTTTTGAAGATGCAGACATGATTTTCATCAACACCTGTTCAATCCGGGAAAAAGCAGAGATCACGGTCAGGAAACGATTGACTGAATTCAGACAATTGAAAAAGAATAATCCGGGGCTTCTCGTTGGCGTATTGGGTTGTATGGCAGAAAGGCTGAAATCAAAATTCCTGGAAGAAGAAAAGCTGGTTGACCTTGTGGTAGGCCCTGATGCGTATCGAACCCTTCCTTCATTAATTGAGGAAGCAGAAAGCGGTCAAAAAGGAGTAAATGTTTTGCTCAGCCGCGAAGAAACTTATGGAGATATTTCACCAATAAGATTAAACAGCAACGGTGTAACGGCTTTTGTGAGCATCATGCGCGGTTGTAATAATATGTGTTCTTTTTGTGTGGTGCCTTTTACCCGTGGCCGGGAACGTAGCCGCGATGCGGGTTCCATTGTAAGAGAATGCACCCAACTTTTTGATGAAGGTTATCGCGAAGTAACTTTATTAGGGCAAAATGTAGATAGCTATCAATGGGTAAATCCATCCGATAATTCGATAATTTCTTTTGCAAATCTCCTGGAAAAGGTAGCGCAGATCTCACCTCTGCTTCGGGTAAGATTTTCCACTTCTCACCCAAAAGATATTACTGATGAAGTGATGTTTACGATGAAAAAATACGATAACATTTGTAAATACATTCATCTACCAGTACAAAGCGGAAGCACCCGGATTTTACAAATGATGAACCGAACTTATACCCGCGAATGGTATATTTCGAAAGTAAACAGGATCAGGGAAATCCTTCCGGGTTGCGGATTATCAACCGATTCGATCACTGGTTTTTGCGGGGAAACAGAAGAAGACCATCAACAGACTTTAAGCCTTTTTGAATATTGCGAATACGATTTGGCTTATATGTATTTTTACTCAGAGCGGCCGGGAACACTTGCTGAAAGAAGGTTTAAAGATGATGTGCCTTTGGAGGTAAAGAAAACCAGATTGCAGGAAGTAGTGGCATTACATCGCACTCATTCTTTAAAAAGTATGCAACGGGATTTGGGAAAAACATTTAAAGTGTTAATAGAAGGTGATTCTAAAAAAAGTGATGCGCACTGGAATGGAAGAACAGATCACAATAAAATGGTAGTGTTTCCAAAAGAAGGAAATCCTGCCTTGGCAGCAGGCAAGTTGAATAAGGGAGACTACGCAAATGTCTTTATTGAAAGATGCACTGCAGGGACTTTGATTGGAAGAATAAAATAAAATCAAGTAACTGATCAAAAAAAGATTATTGGATTGCGACATATTCTCGTTCATGATTATGACTTAATTGACGATGCTACTATTTGGAAGATAATCCATTCCAATTTGGGTAAACTAAAAGAAGAAATCTCAAAATATTTAGACTAAAATTATGGATCAGCAAGCAATAAAAAACAGGTTTGGAATTATTGGAAATTCACCGGCATTAGTGTATGCTTTGGATGTGGCCGTCCAGGTAGCCAACACCGATTTAAGCGTGTTAATCAATGGTGAAAGCGGCGTAGGTAAAGAAGTTTTTTCACACATTATTCATTCTCTTTCAGCACGGAAGCATAATCCTTTTATTGCAGTGAACTGCGGAGCTATTCCGGAAGGGACCATTGATTCAGAACTTTTTGGACATGAAAAAGGTTCCTTTACGGGAGCCGTTGATTCAAGAAAGGGCTATTTTGAAACGGTAAATAGTGGCACCATTTTCCTGGACGAAATCGGTGAACTTCCTTTGGGTACCCAGGCGCGATTATTACGTGTGCTGGAGGCAGGAGAATACATTCGCGTAGGATCTTCCAAAGTACAAAAGACCGATGTAAGAGTGATAGCAGCCACAAACAAAGACTTATTGGAATACACCCACACAGGAAGATTTAGAGAAGATTTATATTATCGTTTGAATACCGTGCCAATAAGAGTTCCGGCACTGCGTGACCGAAAAGAAGACATCCTTTTATTGTTCAGAAAATTCGCCGTCGATTTTGCAGAAAAATATAAATCACCTCCTGTTCAACTGGACGATGATGCAAAAAATCTCCTGGTGAATTATCCGTGGCCCGGTAATGTTCGCGAGCTGAAGAATATAGCCGAACAAGTGTCCGTTCTTTCAAAAGACAAACAGGTAAACGGTGAGGAATTAAGAAAATTTTTACCGGAAGCTAACTTCAATCGCCTGCCTGTGTTAGCTTCTCATCAGCAAGGAAATAACCAGAAAGAATTTGCCAATGAACGGGAGATTTTGTACAAATTATTTTTTGATGTAAAAAAAGATGTCACAGAATTAAAACGCATGTTTTTTGAAGCGATGCAAAATCCCTCTTCCATAAATGAAAACAATTTCAGGAATGACCCTGGTCTTGATGATTTCCACAATAATTCCAGGCCTGCGGCAATTGCCTCGGGACAACCTGTTGTTCTTCAAAATAATAATAACAATAACATAGTTGACCACCAGGAAATAGAAGAATCCCTCAGCATTATGGATGCTGAAAAAGACTTAATTGTAAAAGCACTTAAAAAACACCGTGGAAAAAGACGAGATGCTGCAAACGATCTAGGTATCAGCGAAAGGACCTTGTATCGAAAATTGAAAGAATATAATATTAATGAGTAAATGATGCAACATCCAGGACAAAAGCTGTATCAAAAAAATAAAACACCGTAATCCATTAAGAAAAATGAAACCCAAATCAACAATAAGACTTTTTGCAATCCTCGGTTTTTTATCCGTAGTGTTTTCTTTCGCCACCTGCAAATATTCAACCCGGGACAGCGCTCCTATTCCTTCTGACATTACTACATTTAGGGTAAATGCATTTGAGAATAAGGCGCGATATGTGGAACCAGCCTTGGCTCCGCAACTGACAGAAAAAGTGAGACAAAAAATTATCAGCCAGACAAGGCTTAGGGAAACAAAAAATGACGATGCCAATTATGATATCAGTGGTTATATTTCCAATTTTAGTGTCTCTACCAGTGGCGTTGCCAATCAACAGGCTGGAACCAACAGGATTGATGTAACATTTCATTTAGTATTTAAAAATACAGTAGATCCAGATCCATCCAAAAGTTTCGAGACTGACCTGTCGAGCAGCTATGACTTCCTGGCTTCTAAAACATTGCAACAGGCTTCTGCAGAAAATATGGACAATATACTCAAAACGGTTACGGACGCCATCTTCAATAAAATATTTTCTAACTGGTAATAAAAAAATTTCATGACTACAGAAACCAATTACGCCGAACAACTCTACGCCAGTATCAGCAATGAAAGTGACATGCTAAAAAAAAATACAGAAGGGCATCCGTTTAGCGCTGTAGCAAGGTTTTTACTTCTTTACCATTCTAAAAAAAACAACGAGCCATCCTTTGATCAATTGGCAACGCAATCAGCTATCTATTTTAATAACATTCCATGGATTCAATATCAGTTGACAGGAGTTAACGGGAAAGCAAAAAATTCCCAGGAGATTGCTCCTTCTCAAATTCAGCAACAGTTAAATACAGCAGACGAACAAATAACAGATATTTCTGATCAGCATGTCAAATACGAAACCGAAACATTAGGATTTTCTGAAGAAGAAAATAAAAGCGTTCTGCAAGAAGAACCACAGGAAACACAATATGCAGCAAACGAACAAATAGTAGATATTTCTGATCAGGAGATAAAATACGAAACCGAAACATTGGGATTTTCTGAAGAAGAAAATCAGAGCGCGCTGCAAGAGGAAACTCAGAAAACACAATATGCAGCAGAGTAACAAATAACGGATATTTCTGATCAGGGGATAAAATACGAAACCGAAACATTAGGATTTTCTGAAGAAGAAAATAAAAGCGCATTGCAAGAAGAAACTAAGGAAACACAATACACAGCAGACGAACAAATAACGGATATTTCTAATCCGGATATAAAATATGAAACCGAAACGTTAGGTGTTTCAGATGAAGAACCGCAAGAAGTAGCTTTTACAGCAAACGAACAAAATATCGGGAATTCTATTCAGGAATCGGAAAATGAAGAACAATTAATCGCGTTTGAACCGCTTCATACCGTGGACTATTTTGCATCGCAGGGAATAAAAATTTCAGAAGAAGCGTTGGAAAATGATCATTTAGGACAGCAGGTGAAAAGTTTTACGGCGTGGCTAAAAAGCATGAAAAAACTTCATCCGGGACAATTACCCGAACAAAACGAAGTAATTGAAAAAATAATACAGTCATCTGCCGAGGTATCCAACCAGAACGCCAATATACTTACGGAGGCCATGGCAGAGGTGTTGATAAAGCAGGGAAAGCGTGAAAAAGCCATAGAAATGTTTGAAAAATTAAGTTTGATGAATCCCTCTAAAAGTGCTTACTTTGCAGCCAAAATTGAAAGTTTAAAAACAATTTAATATGTTACTTCTTTTCGGAATTCTGATCATTTTATCATCCATCATTTTGGGAGTTATTGTTTTGATCCAAAATCCAAAAGGCGGAGGCCTTTCTTCTTCTCTTGGTGGATTCAGCAACCAGCTAATGGGCGTTAAACAAACTACGGATGTGCTGGAAAAAGGCACCTGGCTTTTTGCAGCTATTATAGGTATTTTGTGCATTACTTCTACCTTATTTATTCCCAGTTCCGGTGGTGCTAATTCAAGAGACAATCTTATTAATCAAGCACCGGTGGGAACACCATTGGCACCTCAACAAAATAACACGGTTCCGTTGCCAACTCCGCAGACTCAAACACCGGCAACTCCTGGTAAATAATTGTTACAAACAGATATAACCCTGTCCAAAAAGGCAGGGTTTTTTTATGGGTATTCATTTTTAAAAATCCGAAAGATTTGCTTTCATGAAGAATTTTAAATCCGGTTTATGAAAATTAAAAAGATCCTTTTGTTTTTGCTATTGATTATTTTTCTCATCGGAGCCTGGTGTGCCTGGAATGTGTTTGGCCCGTCAATCCACAACCCGGAAAAGAAATTTTTATATATCCGAACAGGTGGCAATTACCAGAATGTGAAAGACAGTTTACAAAAAAATAATATTATAACAGGAGATTTTTGGTTTGACAAAATCGCGAACTACATTGACTATCCTCAAAACGTAAAAGCAGGAAAATACAAGATCAGCGATGGAATGAGTTTATACCATCTGATGAAGATGTTACGATCCGGCAAACAGGTGCCGGTGAATTTGGTAATCACCAAATTGCGCACCAGGGAAGATCTTGCCAAAAGAATTGCTACCCGTTTTGAAGTGGACTCAACAAGCGCCATGCATTTTTTGGATAACGAAGAATCGCTTCAGCGATTCAACGTTGATACCAATACCGTGATGACTGATGTAATTCCTAACACCTACACGTACACGTGGAATACATCAATGGAAAATATATTCAGTAAGCTTTATGATGAATCAAAAAGATTCTGGAATCCCGAAAGACTACAAAAGGCAGATCGGCTAAAACTCACTCCCAAAGAGGTTTATACGCTGGCATCTATCGTGGAGGAAGAAACGAACGAACAGGATGATAAAGGAAAAGTTGCAAGCGTTTATATTAACCGCCTCAGAAAAGGCATGAAACTGGCAGCAGACCCAACGGTAAAATTTGCCATGAAAGATTTTGCGTTAAAAAGAATTTATCACAAGCACCTGGCTTTTGTATCGCCTTATAACACCTACCTGAATACAGGATTGCCTCCAGGCCCCATTTGCACGCCATCAATCAAAACGATAGACGCTGTATTGGATGCGCCGGAAACTGATTATTTATTTTTTGTAGCGCGGGCGGATTTTTCAGGACACTCAAATTTCGCATCAACATACAGTCAACACCAGGTGAATGCAAAGGCATACCAGCAAGCCCTGGACAGTTTAATAAAAGCGAAGCAGCAAAATCAATGAGATTAAAAAACTATGTTAGAAATATTTTCAATTAAACGAAAGTCTTGAATAAAAAAACACCGACATATTTAATAATTCATCCGATAAAATACTTTATTAACCAAAGTAAGCAATGGTCGCCACCCGGCTTTTATGGCGTAAAATTACATGCGGTGCTGCAAGATTTTTCAAAAAAATTCAATCTCCCTGATTTTACTGAAAAAGCTTCCGCTATTTCCTACAATTTTATTATGGCGGTGCCCACTTCATGTTTGTTTCTTTTTACGCTGATCCCTAACCTCCCTTTTTTTTCGAAAAGGGCAATAAAGATTCAACTTCACGGATTGATCCATGACATTATCCCTTCCCAGACCTACAATACCGGATTGATCAATTTTGTGGATAGTTTTTTTGACGGATCTAAAATAGGACTAATCTCTTTTACCTTTATTCTATCACTCATTTTTGCTTCGGGTGCGGTCATGGGCATCATGCGGTCTTTTAATAAAAATCATATGGGGTTTGAAAAAATGAAAGGTTTAAAGGCCCGCTGGGAAGCGATCAAATTAACCGTGATGCTTTTCGGACTTTTGCTTGGATGCCTTATTCTATTACTGCTTCAAAGAAGTATATTAAAGTTGCTGGGTATCCACAACGAAACGCTTCGAAACCTGATCCTTTATGGAAAATGGATTTTTATTTTTGCGCTTGTATATTATTCTTTCGCTTTTATCTATCGCTTTGCACCATCTACCACCAAACGATGGAAACTCGCCTCTCCAGGCGCTACCATTGCCACTTTCTTAAGCATACTTGTAACCATCGGGTTTACTGTTTTCGTAAATAATTTTGGCAGATACAATCTTTTATATGGCTCTATCGGCACCATCATGGTGATTATGATCATGATATTTTTAAACTCAATGGTGGTGATGGTCGGCTTCGAAATTAACCTGAGCATTAATACATTGAAGACAATCGCAGAAAATCGTGCAGCAGGAAGAGAAAAATAATAAATGAGACAGCAAACAAACCTACCTACCGGACAGGCAGGCAATAAAGTGAATTTTTTATTTTTAATTACCGTGACAAACTAATCTCTTTCCTCTCTAAAAAACCGTAAACACCCTGTTCACTTTTACAAACCTCGGTATAAAATAAGAATTCATTCCCGATATCATCACGCCCCTGCTGGTAGAAGCATGGATAAATTTAAGATCACCGTTTTTATTCTCAGTAACAATTCCCAAATGCCCTACCACGCCACTTTTTGCATCGCTGCCGGTAAATAAAATGAGATCGCCGGGCTTACAGCTTTTTACAGGGACTTCTTCACCAACATTAGTAAAATCAACCGAGGTACGCGGAGCAGCAATATTAAAATGGTTGAATACATAATCAATAAAACCCGAACAATCGAATCCCTTTTCTTTGATCGCAGATCCATAAGTGTATTTTATTCCGATTAACGTTTGAGCAAACGCTACTACTTCTGACGCGGGAACATTCCCTGTATTTATTTCCCTCGAAGGAACATTATTCTTTATCACAACCGTGCTGTGTATGTCATTACTGTTTGGTGTTTCAGCCTTGGCAGTCTTTCGTGTGGAGCTGCAACTTGCCAATATGAATATAGAAATAATGCCAAGAGAAAATAAGGTTGTTTTCATTGATGGATTTTTAAAATTTTGCTTCAAAATTTTAACAGGTCAAATATCTGCAAAATTTTACAATGAGCAATTTACTGCTGATTCGGTTTTTGCGCTTTGGGCATTCTAAAGTAATTTTGCACCGTTTATTCAAACCTTATTTTAAATAAAATTTATATTCAAAATGAATTATGACGTAATCGTTTTAGGCAGCGGCCCGGGTGGTTATCCTGCTGCAATCAGGGCATCTCAGTTAGGTAAAAAAGTAGCCATTGTAGAGCGTGAAAGTCTTGGTGGTATTTGCCTCAACTGGGGATGTATTCCTACCAAAGCTTTATTGAAAAGTGCGCAGGTAATGGAATATGCGAAACATTCCGCTGATTACGGCATTGAAGTAAATGACGCCAAACCGAACTTTGCCAATGTGATAAAACGCAGTCGTGGAGTAGCCGATAAAATGAATAAAGGAGTTACATTTTTGATGAAGAAGAATAAGATAGATGTGGTAATGGGTAATGGAAAATTAATTTCGTCAACACAACTGGAAGTAACATCGGCTGATGGGAAAAAGCAAACATTGGAAGCAAAGAACATTATAATAGCCACAGGTGCCAGAGCCAGGGAACTACCGGCTATGAAATTAGACGGCAAAAAAATAATTGAATATCGCAAGGCGATGAGTTTGTCTGAACAGCCTAAGTCTATTATCGTTGTAGGCTCGGGCGCTATAGGAACCGAGTTTGCTTATTTCTACAACAGCATCGGAACTAAAGTAACTATTGTGGAATTTTTGCCAAGAGTTGTTCCGGTGGAAGATGAAGAAGTATCTAAAGAGTTGGAAAAAAGTTTTAAAAAACAAGGTATTGACATCATGGTAAACAGTGAAGTGACCAGCGTGGATACCGGCGGCGATGGCGTAAAAGCAAAAGTTAAAACACAGAACGGTGAGGTAACACTTGAAGCAGATGTGCTCTTGAGTGCAGTAGGCATCACAGCCAATATTGAGAATATAGGCCTCGAAGAGTTAGGAATTAAAACGGATAAAGGACGGATTGTCGTTGATGCGAATCAACAAACAAACGTAAAAGGAGTTTATGCTATTGGTGATTGCACACCACACCAGGCACTTGCGCACAAAGCCTCCAAAGAAGGTATCAATGCGGCAGAACACCTGGCCGGTAAAAATCCTAACCCGATAGATTATAATAATGTACCAGGCTGCACTTATTGCTCTCCGGAAATTGCCTCCGTAGGTTATACCGAAAAAGCGGCTAAGGATGCAGGTTATGAATTAAAAGTGGGCAAATTCCCTTTCATGGCAAGCGGCAAAGCCACCGCTGCGGGCGCAACAGAAGGCTTTGTAAAAATAATTTACGATGCCAAATATGGAGAGTTGCTGGGTTGCCATGCGATAGGATATAACGTTACAGAAATAATCGCGGAAGTAGTGGTAGCACGTAAATTAGAAACTACCGCTCACGAAATTTTGAATGCAATTCATCCGCACCCAACCATCAGTGAAGCTATTA
>JAHEZA010000369.1 GCA_023251335.1 Chitinophagaceae bacterium
GGAATATTTTTTTTAACGCTATCAAACAAATGACGATACAGGATGCATTCGGAATTTTGAAAGGGGGCAACGAAGCTGCCACCAATTACCTAAAGCAAAAAACTACTGCAGAGCTTACAACTGCTTTTAGTCCGGTCGTTTCTAAATCGCTGGGTACTACAGATGCTACAAAATATTGGAAAGATGTTTTTACCACCTATAACCGTTTTAGCAGTAAACCCGTGAACACTGACCTTACGGCTTATGTAACACAAAAAGCCCTTGATGGTTTATTTTATCATATCGGGATTGAAGAACAACAAATTCGTGAAAATCCTGCTGCACGAATCAACGATATTCTGAAGAAGGTTTTTGCAGAACAAAATACGAAGGGATAAACGTTGAAAGAATGCTTAATGCTAAAGCCAAAGAACAAATGCTCCAGGCTGAAAGCTAAATTCATTAAAATAGAAATTACGGGAATTTATTGCTTTACTGTCCAATATTAATATCTGAATGAAGTAAGGTTACCCTTAAGCTATCTGTTGCCAGGCTGTTGTTTCGGCCCGGCGTTTTTAGCCTTTTTAAATAGGGTGTATTTCAAATTTTCGCAAGGTTGCCAACCTTCAATTAGTTCATTTAGATTGAAAGATTAAAACTGAAGGTTGGCAACCTTTAATCCAGGCGAAAATTTGAAATGCGCCCTTTTAAATATTACGTACTTCCATTCACTTAATGTATTTTTATATTTCGGAACCAATTTTTATGAAAATATTATTTAGTGTTTGCCTCGTATTTATATGTTTTGGTGCATCCGCTCAAGGGAAGGATACAGTTGTAAATCAAAAAAAAAATTATGAATCTTTATTTGCTAATGACGATACACTCACACGAAATGACTATTTACAGAGTATTGAGAGAATGTTCCAGGCCCTTAACAAGGCTTCGGTAGTAGCCCAACCGGTAGCTGAAATAAATTCCATAAACCTTTCGCTGGATGATGAGGATTCTGCGCTTAGTATAATAAAAGACCGGTTTAACAATAATGAAAGAACGGTTAACCTGCGCAGTCTGCAAATGTTCAATATTTTATTGGAACAAATCGACAAAGACACAAGGAAATATGCAGTCTCCCTTAATAAATATGACAGCATTCTGATCGTTACAAAGAAACAGATATTTGATTTAAGAAAGGATACAGTTATTTATCATATTTTCAGGGATTCTTCTTTGAGAGCATCTTTCAGACCACAAATTAAAAAACTACGTACAAAATGGAAGTTCGCTGATAGCCTGATAAAGAAAGTGAACATTCTAATTGATAATACACTTGCGCGTACTTCAGATAATCTTATATCTATAGAGGAACTTCAATTGCAAGGCCAGAGATTGGCGAAAAATAAAGGATCAAGGGTATTCTCTAAAGAAAGAAATTATCTATGGCAAAGCAGGAAGGGCCGATTTTCAACATCTTTTTCCCGGCAATTTAAAGAAACATTGGCTTCTGAAAGGAAGATTACCAAATACTATTTTTCTCATATACACAATCAGTTTCTTCTTCTATTATTTTGCGGATTACTATTTTTCTTTTGGATTTTTTATAATTACAGAGGCCTTACAAAACTGAACAGGTTAAATTCTATAGAATTATTTCACTTCAAATATGTAAATGCGATACCTGTTTTTGCCTCCCTTGTTTTCATGCTAAATCTGGCTCCCTTATTCGATTTGAATGCGCCTTCGGTTTATATTGATCTGGTGGAGTTTTTACTAATGATTGTTCTTACCATTTCTTTTTGGAAACGCCTGCCTCATAAATTATTTTATTTCTGGATTATCTTTATCTTCCTGTTTCTTTTGGAATCATCTTCAAAACGGCTTGGATTACCTTTTTATCTGAGCAGATGGCTCTCAATTATAATTAGTGCCGCTTCCTTTTTATTGGGTTCGTTTGTATTGGCCGCATATAAAAAAAGATATCAACAGTATAGGATTTTGTTTTTTGCAGCCATGCTTTACGTGTTGTTTAATTTGCTTGCTGTGGTTTGCAATCTTTTTGGTAGAATAACCTTAATGCAGATTTTTAGTTATACCGGAACTTATGCGTTCATCCAGGCAGTTGCCTTATTTGTGTTCGCTTTTTCTGTGACCGAAGCTTTCCTTTTGCAGATACAATCGAGCAGAATTAGAAAAAATTATTCTGAAAATTTTGATTATCATGCAATCAGGAAAGGTATAATGAAATTAGTAGTGGCCTGGGCAGTTATTATATGGTTAGTTGTTTTCACCAATAATCTCAATCTTGATCACGCGATATCTTCCATCATAAGAAAATTCCTTGCAACTCCGCGAATTATCGGAAGCTTTACCTTCACTTTTGGTGGAATTGTTTTGTTTCTTGCCATTATGTGGGCGGCTAATTTTTTACAAAAATATATTGCTTTCTTTTTTGGAGACGTGAATGATGATGCGGCTTTTGATAATAAAAGTCAAAGGTCAAGGCTGATGATCACGCGGCTAATATTACTTGTTGTAGGATTTTTATTGGCAGTTGCCGCTTCGGGTCTTGCTGTTGACAGAATCACGGTAATACTTGGCGCTTTAAGTGTTGGAATCGGGCTGGGTTTACAAAACATTGTAAGCAATTTTGTTTCGGGAATTATCTTAATCTTTGACCGCACCATACGCATTGGCGATACCGTAGAAGTAGGTGACAAAAAAGGGCGTGTAAAGGAAATAAATATGCGCTCAAGCACTTTGTTAACTCCGGAAGGTGCCGAAGTAATTATTCCAAACGGCGATATATTGTCTAATAATTTTGTGAACTGGAGCCTTAGCAATAATCATCGCAGATTGGATATTGCCTTCTCAATAAATCAACCCGCTTTTGCGGAAGCTGATAGAATAGCAATAATGAATATAATCAAGTCTTCACCGGAAGTGTTGGCTTCAAAAGAGCCGGAAGTATTTATTGATGCGATCACCGCGACCTCTACGCAATTGAAAGTTTATTTCTGGTGCAAAGATGTTACAAAAACTGAACAGGTCCGAAGCGAAGTATATACATCTGTTTATAAATACCTGGAGGAAAAAGGTATAAAATAATATAACGGGTGTTTGTTTTTTTGTAATATTTCATTGGACACTTTCCGTGCTTTAAAGCAGACAAAGATATAAACTCATTTTATCCAGGCTGCTTCTTGTTAATTCCATCATTGATTGGCGTGATAAAAAAATAAAGCATTGAAAAAACTCCGGTAAAAATTATGGTAGTGGCCCATACTTTATAATTGTGCACGGGCGATATAATTGACGAAAAGATACTTGTTCCCAATCCAATCGGGTTTACAAAAATATCCCAGCTATTCCACCTCTCGAAACGCCCGAGATAAACGCCAAAAGATGACATGAACAGCATCAGCGGAACGAAAAATTTTACTATTTTATAATTGAATTTTTCGCGTAAAAATAATTCGGCTTTCCTGATAGAAATAAATGCCATCATGATTCCGGTAAAAGCGGCCGCGAACAATAATGCCGAATCATACCATAACGGGACGTTTGTAAATGCCCTCAGATGGATCAAATCAGTAACGATGTACAAGGCGTTCGGCAAGAATAACACCCAACAAAAAAACAGGGAGGCCTGTTTCCAAAGGGCTGAGTTTTTAACCTTCTTAAAATAAGTACTCAAGAAATAAGGGAGCCATGCGAGGAACAGGTTCCACGCGATAAAAATATAACGCCATGTTCCGGAATACCAAATTCTGCTTGCAATCAGTAAACTGATAAAAAGAAAAGAAACCAACAACACACGGTTGAAATTGCGGTCAGAAAA
>JAHEZA010000030.1 GCA_023251335.1 Chitinophagaceae bacterium
CTACAATATGCCCGGATTAAATGGTGCCGAAATATTAAAATCACTTGGTGTCAACAAAAAGGTAAAAAACATACCCAAAGTGATTTGGAGTACTTCGGGTGCTAACCAATACAAAAGTGGTTGCCTTGCATTGGGAGCTTATGATTACCTTGTAAAACCTTCAACGATGGATGAACTCAAAAATCTTTTGAAATATATGTTATCCCTTTCCAAAGCAGTTGATTAAACTAAGATCCAATCCTATTGAACACTGAGGCCAGTTTCCTTAGTGAAAGTGGTTTTTCCCAAACGTTTACATTCAGCAGGTTTTTAAATTCATGTGAAGATTCATTGTAAGCAGTTATAAGATTGATATTTAACGATGGATATTTTTTGATAAGGCAGGTCGTTTGTTTCCATCCTTCACCGTCTGGCAGGTTATTATCCATAAATAAGACTTCAGGGGATTGTTCTTCCAGAAGCCGGAGACCATCCGTAAGTGATCCGGCAGTTAATACTTCAAGTCCGATGGTTTTAAAAAATGATCCTATATTTTCACAGAAATCTTCTTCATCATCTATAATTAATACCTTTACTTTTGGCATAGACAACTTTTTTAATGCGATATTGTGATAGCTTCAAATATAAAAAGATGGCAGGAAAATCTTCCGAAAATGTGCAAAAAAATATCGATTTAGAGGAAAAAATAATTTTGCTCAACAAAAGAGTAAAAGAATTAAGTAATGAAAAAGAACTTTTTCTTCAGCTCACGGCGCATGAATTAATGTCGCCACTTAGAAAAATTGCCATCTTTGCAAATCTGCTGGAAAGTAAATGCAACGGAAACATTCCTCCGGAAGCCTTGAATTATATTCAAAGGATACGGAAAAATACCACTGCTATGCAATCCATTATTGATGACCTGACATCACTCGCTTCAATTGCAGGTAATGTTTGCAGGACTTGTGATCTAAATAAGATATTGTCGGAAACTCTTGCCAAATTATCCGGACCTATCATTGAAAGCAATGCGGTTATCCGGATTTGTACTTTGCCGGTAATGGAAGCAGATTCTTCAAATATGAAAACTCTCTTTCACAATCTTCTAAGCAATTCTATAAAATTCCGCAAGCAGGATGAAATGTTGGAAATTAATATAAGCTGCGCTGAATTAACAATTGAAGAAAAAAATAATTTTTATATACCATTTGAAAACACGTATTATAAAATTAAATTTGCTGATAACGGAATTGGCTTCAATCAACAGCAAGCATCAAAAATATTTGAGCCTTTTGTGCAATTGAATGGTAAAAGTGAATTTTATGGAAATGGTTTAGGTCTTTCTATATGCAAAAAAATTGCAGAACTGCACGGTGGTATAATTTATTCCGAAAGCAATAATGCTGGTTCTTGTTTTACATTAATTTTACCCAAATTGGCCAATGATGCTGACCCAGGAGAAAATTAAAGTGTTGATAATTGATGATGACGAAGATGATTTTTTTATCATCTCCGATTATCTTAATGACATTGACGGAACTCAATTTGTTCCCTGTTGGTGCAATAATTACAAAGAGGCAGTTTCAAAAATTAACGATGGAGATAATGATATATATCTTATAGATTACCGTTTGGGGGCAAGCACCGGCCTGGATTTATTAAAAGAGGTTTCCTGTATGGAAGATTGTAAACCATTAATTCTATTAACTGGTAAAGGTAATAGGCAGATTGATGTGGAAGCTATGAAGTTTGGTGCTACGGATTATCTTATAAAATCTGATTTGGATTCTGAAAAATTAGAAAGATGCATCCGATATTCACTTGACCGTTACGCCTCTTTAAAAGCTCTTAAAGAAAGTGAAAACAAATACCGCAATCTTTTTGAAAGTTCGAGCGATATATTATTCATTGCCTACAACAACGAGTTGCTTCTGAATGAAGTAAATGAAACGGCTGTCAGTTTTTTTGGATATGATAAGAATCAATTAAAGGACAGGATTTTATATGATTTTATCCCTGATGTCCTCATGAAGGAAAAAATAAAAACCCGGGTTCTGGATAGAAAAAATATCAATGAACTTGAAATAGAAATTGAAACCTGTAAAAGGGAAAAAAGAAATTGTATTCTTTCATTATTGGTGGAGACAAATGCAGTAGGGGAAGAACTGTACAGGGGGATTATCCATAATATAACCAATATAAAGAGATCTGAACAAATCAATTTGCAGTCCGCCAAACTTGCTGCAAATGAAAGATTGGTCAGGATCCTGGCGCATGAAATAAGAAATCCATTAAATAATATTCAGCTTTCTGCTGAGAATCTCGAAATTCTTTTGGAGGAATCTTCCTCCCAGCAACCCTTAATAAATATCATTATCAGGAACACCGACCGGATTAATCAGATGATAACAGAACTTCTAACTTCTACTAAAACTATGGAACTTGCATTTGAAATGCATGCTTTGCAGGATGTAGTAGAGGAAAGTCTTTTGGTGGCAAGAGATAGGATTCACCTTCAAAAAATAAAGTTAAACAGACTTTTTTTTCCAAATCCTTTGTATGTATGGGTTGACAAGCCAAAACTACAGATTGCATTTTCAAATATATTTATCAATGCAATTGAAGCTATGGAATCTAACAAAGGAGAACTATCAGTTTCAATTATAGATGCGGCTGAATGCTACCGTGTGGCTATCAAAGATAATGGGAAGGGTATACCTCCCGAGTATTTATCTAATATCTTTGAACCTTTTTTCACTTTGAAAAAAAATGGAATGGGCTTAGGATTGTCTGCAGCCTATGGCATTTTCCAGTCTCACAGGGCCACTTTGGAGGTTGAAAGCCTTCCCAATAATGGAACTACTTTTATAATAGATTTTAATAAAATTCCTGGTGGTCACTTATAATGATTTTATTTCACTGTCCGTCTTCTATTGGATAAAACAGTGATAAAACAATAAGTTAGGGGAGACAAAAAACCAGAAAGGCTACTATGTATCATGCCTTTCTCGTATGGTAGTCCCGACAAGAATCGAACTTGTATCTAAAGTTTAGGAAACTTCTATTCTATCCATTGAACTACGGGACCATCCCTGTTTTAAGGACGGCAAAATTAATGGAATTTTTTTTAAGAAAAACAGGCTGCAAATTTGTAATAAATATTCACTCATGGCACTACTTTTTGAACCAATTACGATTCGGGATATCACCTTAAAAAACAGGCTGGTAGTTTCTCCTATGTGCCAATATTCAAGTGTCGACGGGTTTGCCAACGACTGGCATTTGGTTCACTTGGGTTCAAGGGCGGTCGGTGGCGCTTCGTTGGTTTTTACAGAAGCAACAGCCGTTTCAGCTGAAGGCCGGATCACGCGGGATGATTTAGGTATCTGGAAAGAAGAACATATTTTTTTCTTAAAAAAAATAACGGACTTTATCAAACAAAATGATGCTGTCCCAGGGATCCAACTTGCACATGCCGGAAGAAAAGCGAGCCATGTAAGCCCGTGGAAGGGCAGCCATTCTTTGAACCAAAATGAAGGAGGCTGGAAAACGTTAGCGCCAAGTCCAATTGCCTATAAAGAAGGAGATCATGTACCAAAACAAATGTCAAAAGAAGAAATTAAACAACTCATAAAAGATTTTGGAAGCGCAGCAAAAAGAGCGCTGGAGGCGGGGTTCCTGATCTTTGAAATACATGCAGCACATGGTTATCTCATCAATGAATTTTTATCGCCAGTAAGTAACAAACGAACTGATGAATATGGAGGGTCGTTTGAAAATCGGACAAGATTGTTGATGCAAATAGTTTTGGAAATGAGACATGTTATTGGAGATAGTTTGCCTCTTTTTGTACGCATCTCCGCCACGGATTGGGTAGAGAACGGTTGGGATGAAAACGATTCTGTGGCCCTGGCAAAAATTTTAAAAAATAATGGCGTTGATGTGATTGATTGTTCTACCGGAGGCAATACGCACGAGCAAATAGTGCCGGTAGCTCCTTTGTACCAGGTACCCTTTTCCGAAAAAATAAAAAAAGAGTCTGATATTTTAACCGCAGCAGTTGGGCTTATCACTACCGCCAACGAAGCTGAAGATATTCTTAATGAAAAAAAAGCAGATATGATAATTATGGCACGCCAATTCCTGCGCGAGCCTTATTTTCCTTTGCATGCAGCCAAACAGTTTGGAATTGATCTTCCCTGGCCGGTTCAGTATGAACGGGCAAAAAAGTTCTAATCCAAAACTAGATTCTTTTTATCCACAAAAGATGGGTTTGGCATAATATTTATACTACTGATCCGAAAACCACATCAAATGTATTTAGGACTTTGCCGTTGCACCTATGAAAATTACCCGGCTCGTTTTAAATGCTATTAAAAAGGGGCGGGAATTATTCCGCCTTCTTTTATAAATAAAGATCCCTATTGAAATAAAAAGGGCTTTCACAAATTATGCTGAAAGCCCTTTAATTTTTTGTTTATTGCAAATTGGTTGTTCCGTCCGCCTGGTAATTATAGCGGAATTTATAAATTAAAGTAGTAGGCGGAGATGTTTGAGATACAAAACCTGCGTAAGTAACCGACAATATTTCCATCTTTACATAATGGTTGTCTGCAGTTCTAATTACGAAAAATTGTCCTGCTTTGGGGCTAAATACATGCGTTGCATCATCATAATTATACCAGCCTGTTGTCAGACCTGCATCAACACCCGTCTGAGTAGCTGTTGTGTCATAAGCATACCCGGTTGTCGGTGCCGTTATATAATTATCGTAAATACCAGGTTGCGTGATAACGCCCCCATTTCCCGGTCCACTCGAGTGGCTGTTGACAATAATACTCACAAACCGCAAACCAAAATCCCATTTGGTAGTAGCAGAATCAGCGGCAGCAACAACAGCGCTGTCTTTAAACCTATAGAACAAATAATGGTTAGTGCTGAAAGGTATCTCTACCGAATCTGTAATGGATACGGTCGGTGTTGGCGGCGGTGCCGGCACTTCTTCTTTCCCGCAGGAAACCAATCCCGCGACAACTACGGCTACAGCAAGCAAACTTAATTTCATGTTTTTCATTTTCATGGTCTTCAATTTTTGTTTTTGTTTTTGTTTTATTTTTCGAATTTAAAATTTACGTTGATAAAATAGCTTCTGCCAAATATATTCGGCATCAGAAGCTTGTTGGTGTAGTTAAGGATATTTTCAATGCCTCCCTGCAATTCCCATCGATTAGCAATTTGCTTTGAAATGGTAGCATTCAAAAGAACATATCCCTTTACGGTTTCCCTGTCATCATCATAGATACCGCTTCCGTCCTGGAAACCATTCAGGCCGCTGAAACCGTATCCACCTCTGTATTTGGCTGTGATGAACGCAGTGGCTTTGTAAAGAATATTGTTGTACTGGAACCGCAAATTTCCATTGTTGCTGCTTCGGTTATATAAACCTTTATATTCATTCTTTGTAACAACAGTCGTTTGGTAAGTAACCGGATCTCTTTTGTATAATTTGCCTTTCTCAATTTTATCAATCACATCTTTATCTTTTGCGATCAGGAACTGGTAGCCTGCAAATATTGAAAAATGCTGATTAAATTTATAAGAGAAACTCGCTTCGAAGCCTTCTGTGAACACCCTGTCAAGATTCATGTAAGAATAGATAGATTGGTTGTTCGTTTTATTAAAAGGAAGGTTATAACTTTCTATAAGATTACTGATATCATTTCTGAAAAAATTCAATTTGGCTATGGCCTTTTTATTGATGGTATAGTCAAAGCCGGCATTAATGCCGAGCGATCTTTCCGGTGAAAGCCGGGGATTTTCTTTATAAGGAGAAAGATTAATATCCGGGCTTATTTGCCCTGATTCCTGGAGCGTTTCCAACCCATGGCTCAGCTCGTTAGCACCCAATAAGGTATATCCAATAAGAGAATTTGAAAAATTGAGAAACTGCTGACGGAAATCAGGTGCTTTAAAGCCTGCACCTATGCTTCCTTTTAGAATAAAATTCGGTTTTATTTTATATGCAACAGCCAGCTTCGGGCTAAGTTGTGCGTTATACAATGAGTTTTTATCATACCGTGCTCCTGCAATAATATTTACTTTATCCTTAATTTGAAATTGCTTTTGAGCAAAGAGATATCCCGCATTCAAATTATCCACTGCCGCGTAACGCGTAGAGTTGACGTTTTCAAAATTGAAACCTATACCGGTTACAAACAAAGAAGCAGGATTTTTTCCAATATTTACTTGTAATTCGGGCCGTAGCATGAAATCAGAAAGCCTGATAGTTTCATATAAGGAATCGTTTTTCTGCATAAAAACCGAAGCATTGTTGCTGTAAGCTGTGGCATATACAGAGGCGAGGTAAGTAACTTTATTATTTATTTTGTGCTCAAACCTTGCAAATAAACTACCATCCGTTTCAATCGTTTTTCCCTTTACAATTTCAGCTTCAGATTTAGGGTAGATAAGATAATTATTGAATTGAGTCTCCGTAAAAAATCTTCCTGACAATGTCAGTTTACTTTTGTCGCTAAGCTGGTAGGTTAGTTTCGCATTAGCCGAATAATCAATGAAAGGGTCAATAGTTTGCCCATAAATATCCTTGTCAAAATCATACCCATCGCTACTATACCGGTTTGCAAAAAGCGCTATTCCCATTTTTTTATTTACAATCGTCCCGGCGCCCGTTAATCCTAATGTATTGTTAGTGCCATAATGCGCCTGAAATTTTGCTGAATTTTTTGTAGGATTTTCTGTGATAATATTAATCACGCCGGCCAGTGCATCGGAGCCATAAAGACAAGTTGCCGGACCCCGAATAATTTCAATTTGTTTGATATTTCCAATGGCTATTCTTCCAAGATTAATAATGCCGGCGTTCCTTCCAATAAGCGGTTCGCCGTCTACGAGTATCAAGGTATATGCGGGATCAAGACCCTGCATTTGAATGCCATCACCAAATGGATTAGGGTATCCCTGCAAAGCGGTTCCCAGCGGATTGGAGGCAATTACTAACCCGGTTTGCATTTGAAGAATATCTATTAGATTTTGCGAGCCTGAAAGATGAATATTTTTTGCAGAAATCACGTCAATAGGTAATGGAATATTGGAAACTTTGTTTTCAGTGCGGGTAGCGGTTACCACCACTTCGTCCAGCAATTTTGCCAAAGAATCTTCCTGGGGTTTCGATTGACCGGAAACCTTTATTAATAAAGCAATTGCAAGAAAAGTATATAAAAATTTCCGGAACATATTGAACTTACGAAATTGCTTTATAAAAAGAGAACTTTTATCACAATACTGTCACAGAAGCGTATGATTCTCATCATGTGAATGATCGTTCGAATCTTTCGAACCAAAAACTGCGATAATTGGAAAATAATTAATAGACGATTGTATTCGTTTGAAAACCTTCAGAAGGATTTTCTCATTTCGTAAATTCTTTTGATTCCAGTAAACGAACAAAATCAGCGAAATAGTAATTCGCACGGTTTAAGGCCGGTATGTTTTTTGAAAGCGGTAGAAAAATGCGAAATAGAAGAGTAACCCAAAGAGGCAGAAACTTCTGTAACAGTCAATCCCTTTTCATACAAAAGATATTTGGCGTGTTCCATTCGCTGGCTCTGAAAAAAATCAAAAATGGTGGTGCCATACATTTCTTTAAATCCTTTCTTCAGATAGCATTCGTTGATAGCTGCTTTCCGGCTCAGTTCCCTGATGGTGAGCGGCTCTCCGATATGCTGAATCAGTACTTCACGGGCCAGAGAAATTTTGTCACGGTCAGCTTCATTTTCCAAAAACTTGCAGGAAAAATCTTCTTCACCTTCGCCCGCCATACATTCCATGCTATATAATAACAGCATTTGTGTTTGAGCATTAATGAAAATATTTTCCATACTCTCGGTATAAGTATGATTCATTAAAGAATCTAAAACAGTTCTGGTCTTTCCACAAAGTGGCAGCGTTTTAGAAAAGGATGAAGTATGTTTAAAATTCAGGATATCTTCTGAAAATGAAGTGGTCTTTAATCCTTTAACAAACTGAGAAAGATGATCGCTGTTAAACCGGAAACAGGCTACATCAATTGTGTCTATCAGTTCATCGCAATTATGCGATTGGGAGTGCTTACAAAAATCACACTCTTTGTCTTTTACTTTGCAATACCTGTTGCCTTCCAGGCAAAACACCAATTCAAGATTTCCCGATTTTTTTTCTTCGGCGTTATAATTATAAACCATCATGCCGACTTCCTGGATGTTGACATTAGGAGATTTGCGATACCGGTTGATGACATATTGAACGGACCCGGGGATATACTGCGAACTATGATGTACCAGTTCCATCTCCTCCTGCATTACAGGATGATTAAGTGCGATTGATAAAATATTTTGAGCAGATTCCATAACGAAGTATAAAAAAGCAGGGCAAAGATACAATCTTACTGGCAGATTTTGGCGGCATGAAAGGTTAAGATGATCAGGATCATATTAATTTATAATTGTGGAAATCAAAATAAAATAATAATTTGTATTGGGATTTTTCATTTATTTCAAATAAAAGATTTAGAATGAAAACGGTAAACCAATGGCTGGATGAATATGGTGAAAGTCACAAAAATGAAACCAACAAATCAATCCATTGGGTATGCGTACCGGCCATTTTCTTTTCGATTTTTGGCGTGCTTTACACGATTAAAGTTCCGCTATGGATTGACGGTCATCATCTGAATGTAGCCATGTTTGCCATGGCACTCGTCATTTTATATTACCTGCGCCTTTCATTTTCACTCGGAATCGGAATGCTTTTTTTTGGAATTGTTTGTCTTATTCTGTACCATCTGATTGAAAAATATATACCGGTCTCGCTTTGGATAGTCTGTCTTGTTATTTTCGTAGTTGCCTGGGTCGGGCAGTTTTACGGACATAATATTGAGGGTAAAAAACCATCGTTTCTCAAAGACATTCAGTTTTTATTAATAGGCCCGATGTGGTTGATGAGTTTTATTTATAAAAAAATGGGGATTGCGTTTTAAAAAGCAGTAAAGCAACAAATAATTTAAAATTCTATTTCATCTCAAATGAAAAACTGCTCCGCTTTTAAAATGCTTTCCGGTTTGCCCACATCAATAAATTTCGATTCGCTATGATCAAACGCCATAATATCCTGTGTTTTGGCTAAATCAAGATAAACATCCACCATAGAAAATTTACCTTCCATTTTTATCAAATCAAAAATTTTTGGCGAAAGAACCTGGATACCACTGAACGCTTTTTGAATATAATTTTTTGATGCCCTGCTGATTTTTTGTTCGCCGGTATTTTCATTTTTCCATCCGCATAAATGATCCATTTTATCAAACAAAAAATAGCGGGAAGTAATTCGCGAAGAAACCGCAAGAGTTGCAAGAGAATTACTTTTTTTATGCTGAAGCATCATTTGCTCCAGGTTCATATCAGTAAGAATATCCACGTTCATTACAATAAAAGGCGCTTCATCCTTTTCAAAAAACCAGGCCACCTTTTTTATACCTCCTCCGGTTTCCAACACTTCGCGTGTTTCATCAGAAAAAGTAATAACACTTCCAAACCCATTATTTGCTTTTATCAAATCAATAATCTGGTCAGCAAAATGGTGCACATTTACAATCACTTCCCGGATTCCGAACGATGCGAGGTATTCAATATTTCTTTGTAAAATAGTTTTCCCATTTACGATAGCCAGTGCTTTAGGATGCTTATCAGTAAAAGGCTTCAACCTTGTGCCCAAACCTGCGGCAAGGATCATTGCTTTCATAAAAGTTAGTTTTCAAAACCTTTTAATTCATGGATATTTTGTTCAATATGGTTTAGGCTGATTTTTACTTTGAATTTATTTCTAAGGTATCTTGATAGCGCGTCAGCGGCATACACACTCCGGTGTTGCCCACCGGTGCAACCAAAACTAATCGTTAATGATTCAAAATTTCTTTTGAGATAATCTTCTACGGAAATATCTACTATATTATAAACTCCATTCAAAAATTCAGGCATATCTGTTCTTTGCTCCAGGAAATCCATAACAGGTTTATCTCTTCCGGTCAATGGTTTAAATTCATCAAACCGGCCTGGGTTCATCAATCCCCTGCAATCAAAAACAAAACCGCCGCCATTGTTACTTTGTTCTTTTGGATACCCGGTTTTTAAATATGAAAAACTGTTAATGGTTACAATCAATGGTGTGGCATCATTTGCCTGCAAAGGTTTGAAACGATTTACAACTTCATCCTGCACAATCAAACTTAGCAAGCGATCATATTCCGGCAAAGCAATTCCCATGTTTTTATTTTCCTGGAACCATTTAAGATTGGTAAGCGCCAGCGGAATGCTTGTAAGGAACTGTGCTTTTCTTTCAAACAAACCACGAAAACCATAAGCGCCTAACACCTGCATCAATCTTATTAATACATATCCATTATATTGGCTGGTAAAACGGGGGCGGTCTATAGACTTCTCCAAAATTTCGCTGATGCAATCCATATAATATTCCAATAGAGAATTCTTCCAATCTTCCGAAAGATTAGCCCGCGCCTGCCATAGCAACGAAGCCGCATCATAATGCAATGCACCTTTCATTCCGCCCTGGTAGTCTATAAAATGTACCTCGTCATCTTGTATATAAATGTTCCTGCTTTGAAAATCGCGAAACATAAAATATTTGTATTCTACGTGGGTGAGGTAAGTGCTCAATGCTTCAAAATCATCAATCAGTTTTTCTTTATCGTAAGGGATTTTAAGCGTATCAAGAAAGTAATATTTAAAATATAAAAGGTCGCTTATGATAGCTTGCTTTCCAAATTCTTTTGAAGTAAGGCAATAAGAATCGTCCAGGTTATCAATGCCTTTAATTTGCAAAAAAGCAAGGGCTTTTAAACTCTTTTTAAATAAGCTGTAAACATAATCGTTCTCTCCAAATTTTTCCAATGCGTTCAAAAGTGAAATGCTCCCAAAGTCTTGCTGTATATATATTTTAGCATCTTCAGACGTATAGTAAACTTCAGGAACAGGCGCATTTATTTTAGAGAAATGCCGGGTAAAATATAAAAACGTTTTACTTTCTTTCAGGTTTTCGTTATACGCAACTATGTAAGATTTCTTTTCTGTAATGATGCGAAAATAAATGCGGTCGCCGCCCGACTTTGGTAATTTTTCAATCTGTGTGATTGGTTCATTATTTTCACTTTGAAAAAATGCCCTGATGTTTTCCGCTACAGTTTCCATATAAATCGATTAGTGGTAAAAATAGTGGTTTTTAAAAAAACAAATCGGTTTTACAATTGCCGGCGTAGATTGTATTAAAAAGTATTTTTATTGATGAAATGAAAAATAGAAATAAATTTTAAACTCATTGTTCAAATTAGCTACATTTGAAAATCACTTTAGCCAAAAACAGACTACAGTTTTGATATTGTCAAATTTCCCCTTGTCGCAAATTATAACTAACGAATGTTACATACCTGTTTTAAGTTTTTGAAACAATGTTTCGGAGAAACCAAAAATTATTCAACAATGAAATTAATCAGAAATATATGAAAAATGTTCGTTTACTGCTTTTTTGCACAGCCTTGTTTTGTTCCTGTCAAAACGAACGCAATGCCGCAGACATGAGGCAGATAATGGCAAAGGACGACATATTGAGCCAGTTGCATAAAATTAGTTCTTTTGACATTACAGGATTTAAGGAGGATACGCTCACCGATATTATCCCCGGAACCAGTTTGAAAAGGACAATTAGATATGAGTTGGATATCAGCTATGTGGATTCCAATAAAGTGCAACAAAATAAAAAGGGAATTGTATTATTTACTCCCGATGGAAAATCAATAATTAGCGCTGAGATAACTGACAAATAGTTTACACAATTTTTTAAAAAATTTATTGCAACATGAGTGAATTGAAAAAAAGGTTTTTATCCCTGGATGTTTTTCGGGGAATGACCATTTGTTTTATGATCATTGTAAATACACCCGGGAGTGGCGCAGA
>JAHEZA010000370.1 GCA_023251335.1 Chitinophagaceae bacterium
GTTTACTGTCGCCAGGAAATTTATTCGCAAGCGCTATGTATTTTCGCTTAAAGGTTATCCTACCAGGATGCTTATTTTTTCTTTTTGATGGGCTTTTTTCCGGACGAGACTTTAGGTTTAGCAAATTCAATCTTTTTATTCAGAAGTGAATCAGGGTTTTCATTTGTGTTGATTTCTTCTTTGCTCATTTCTTCATTTTCTTCACTGTTTAGTGACGTTCCTGAATCAAAATATCCTTCCATATCTTTGGCTTCATAAATATTGCGGTTATATTTATTTCCCAACACAATAATGGTCACAGAATCCTGGATCATTCTTATAAGAACCGCATTGTTTCCATGCCACCACCCATTATGATAAATAATTTTTTTACCGTTCGGATACACATTCATTCTCCATCCGTAGCCGTAATTTCTGATACCAGGCTTCTCATTACTGTAAGGTGTAAATGCTTCTTCCAACGTCTGTTTGGTAAAAATTTCATTGGAATATAGCGCCTGATCCCATTTCAACAGATCTTCGGGCGTGCTGTAAATATTTTTATCACCAAAGCCGCAATCAAGATAGGTGAATGCTTCTTTTCTTCCTCGATAATCATATGAAGGCATTGCCATGGCACTGTCCCTTTTGTTATCATAGACATAGGTATCTTTCATATTTAGCGGCGAAAAGAATTCCTGCTGTAAAAAATCAGCATACGACTCGCCTGATGCTTTTTCAATAATCAATCCTAACAAGGCAAAGTTGGTATTGCAATAAGCAAAATGAGTGTCGGGCCTGCTCATTGGTTTGGGCTTATACTTTACTAAATAAGCAAGCACGTCTTCGTTGCTGCAATTTTGTTTCTTATTCCACCCCAGTTTGTCCATGAAATAAAGATAATTAGGCAATCCGCTTCTGTGGCTCAGCAATAGCCGTATCGTTACACCGTCATAGGGAAACGCCGGAAAATATTTTTTTACATCATCGTTGATATTCAATTTGCCCATTTGCGCCAGTTTCAATGTGGCCATGCCGGTGAATGTTTTTGAAACAGATGCGATATGAAAAGCGCTGTGTTTGTTTAGCGAATCTTTTTTTGCAAGGTCATAGAATCCATGATAGTCTTCAAAGATCACTTCTCCTTTTTTTGCTACCAATATGCCTCCATTAAAGCCGGTTCGCAATAATTTGTTTTCATAAAAATCTTTTATCTCGGCATAATACCGGTTAAAATCATCCTCCGGTATCTTGCCGGGATCGGGTGCTATATAACCAGTGGTATCAACAGATACAGGCTTCGAATTAGAAGTTCCGGAATTGCAGGAAGTGATTGCAGAAAAATAAACCAGGAGAAAAGCAGTCAAAAAAATTATTCGTCTCATCAAAAAATATTCAAGGATTTAGGGATTATATTTGCAATATTACATTACAATTTTAATATGGCTGAGAAAAAAATTACAAGTTATCCCAAAGAGAAAATAAATATTCTTTTTTTAGAAAACATTAGCAAAACTGCAACAGAAAAATTTATTGACACCGGATATTCATCGGTGAAAAGAATGTCCGGAGCGCTAACCGAAAGCGAACTGATCAAGGAAATAAAAAATGTTCATTTACTGGGTATCCGTTCTAAAACAAAAGTGACAGAAGCGGTTTTAAAAAATGCCAAAAAGCTTCAGGCCATCGGATGTTTTTGTATTGGAACCAGCCAGGTGGATATAAAAGCGGCCACTGAAAAAGGCGTCGCTGTTTTCAATGCGCCTTATTCGAATACACGCTCTGTAGCTGAGCTGGTGATTGCCTTGTCTATTCTGCTTATTCGAAAAATACCCGACAAAAACAAATCGGCACACGAAGGTATCTGGATGAAGGATTCTACCGGAAGCCATGAACTTCGGGGAAAAACCCTGGGCATTGTCGGATACGGAAATATAGGCTCACAGGTAAGTGTGCTCGCAGAAGCGATGGGAATGAAAGTGATTTTTTACGATGCAGAAACCAAGATGCCTCTCGGAAATGCAGAAGCTAAAAAATCATTAAAAGAGCTAATGAAAGTCGCGGACATTATTACCCTTCATGTCCCTGATATTCCCGCTACACGAAATATGATTAATGAAAGCAATTTAAAATATTGTAAAAAAACAGCGATACTTATAAATTATGCGCGGGGCAAAGTGGTTGATCTGGAAGCGCTAAAAAACGCTTTACTGAATAATGATTTAGGTGGCGCTGCTATTGATGTATTTCCCGTAGAGCCCGTGAAAAACGGAGACAAATTTACAACACCGCTGCAAGGATTAAGCAACGTGATACTGACACCGCATATCGGTGGATCTACAGAAGAAGCACAAACCAATATAGGAGATGATGTAAGTAATAAATTATTTAACTTCCTGGAAATGGGCATTACAACCGGCTCGCATTCTATACCTCCACTGAACCTTCCTTTGCATGAAAATGCGCATCGTATTTTGCACATACATAAAAACGTACCGGGCGTATTATCTGAAATAAACACGCTTCTTTCTTCCCATAAGATAAATATCCTGGGGCAGTATCTAAAAACAAATGACGAGATCGGGTACGTAGTTCTTGATGTAAATAAAAGTCTGTCACACGAAGCCTTTGAATTATTGAAAGAAGTAAATGAAACTATAAAGGTGAGATTGTTGTATTGAGTTGGGAGTGATGAACGCTGAAGGCCCAAAGATTAAGGCGGAACGCTGAAATCTACATTCATAGTTGGCAGCAATATTGTTATATAAAAAGAAACGCCGGACTGTTAGCGGGCAATTCTATTCTTATATTCTCTTATCATTCAGCCGGTGCAAAAATTTAGAAAATGAAAACACATTTTTTACGCGCCGAGTGGAACAATCTTATAATGGCAAATTATGTTGTTCCCAAAGAATTATTACTGCCTTACCTGCCGCACAAAACAGAACTGGATTTTTTCGAAGGCAATACGTACCTAAGCCTCGTTGGGTTTAAGTTTCTAAATACGAAAGTTTATGGGTTACATATTCCTATGCATGTAGATTTTGAAAAAGTAAATCTTCGATTTTATGTGCGATATAATGATCATGGATTTATAAAAAGAGGTGTGGTATTTATAAAGGAAATAGTACCCAAAATAGGAATTTCATTTATTGCTAATAATTTATATGCCGAAAAATATGCCACTATGAAGATGAAACATTTCAATGCTGATAAAGGTGAAAGCCTGGAATCGGGATATGAATGGAAACACAAAAGCAAATGGAATAAATTAAGCGTGGTAGCAGGTAAACGATCAAAAAAAATTGTTCCTGGCAATTGTGAATATTTTTTTACGAACCACTATTGGGATTATCTGAAAATGAGCGACACCAAAACTTATGAATACAATGTAGAACATCCCGAATGGGAAACATTAAAAGTGATTTCTTATAATATAGACTGCGATTTTAATGCGATATACGGTGAAGAATTTTCATTTTTAAATAATGCGGAGCCCACGTCTGTGCTGATTACGCTGGTCTCTGAGATAAGGATTCACCATAAAAAAATCATTAGTGATTAAGAAAGGTTATGTGTTTTTAAACTTTCCCAGTAAAAGAACAAATAACTCTGATTTCTATTTTTCTTATCATATAACAGTTAACCACAAACGTAAATAGATATAGGTCCACAGTTAATACAGACGAAGCTTTTATTTTACAGTCCCAGCAAAAACTGCATTGTATCTGCCCCATCGGCGTAGTCAAATAAGCCCGGATGCTGTGTCTTGCCAAAAGAAATGTTTTGTTCACCGGCTATACATTGGACATCTGTA
>JAHEZA010000371.1 GCA_023251335.1 Chitinophagaceae bacterium
ATGAGCCATCCCTATACAGAAGAAAGAATTTTGCAGATAACATTCAAAACAAATTAAAATAACAAACTCCGTCTATTTTAGGTCAAATAATTTTTCGGCTTCCAGCCAGTTATTCATTCTTTCATATTTGGTTTCATTCATATTGTGAGCGGCTGAAAACATAATGGACCTTCCCTGGAAAACCGATAAATTGAAATCGTGATCATCAATCAATACATCGCCTTTCAGCACACTTTTATCTCCACAAAATATTCTGCGCTTCCAATGGATGAAAGGAAAATTTTTATCAAGCCATTCATTTTTATGGGGCAAAGAATAGGGAAATTCCATAGCCGCCGAAGCGATATACACTTCAAACCTGTTGTGAAGTTCTTCTACCATTTCGCGGCTGTTTTCAATAACACGAAGGTCTCTGAAAAAATCCGGGTGATGCGGATAAGCTTTTACCGCCTTTCTGTTTTCTTCAGGAACGATAAAGTGCAACTTGGTGCCACGCACATCTTCTTTTGTATATCGCACTCCAAAATCGCGTTCATACCATTCCAAAAAACGCTCTTCTGCATCCGCGATTACATCATCCATGTCTATAAGAATTCTCATAAATATTTTTTTATAGTAAACAAATAAATTATCGTGTTTTTAATTTTTGGTGAAGGTTGCTTACCTCTCATAGCAACCAATATCCGGCATCGCATCTCTTGGTTTATCATCCAGATCGTAAACAAACGGAGCAACTGTTCCCGCATTCACCGCAGGTGCTTCAGGATGATTATTAAAATGAAAATCAAAAATATTGTTGGATACATCTATGCTGTCGAATAAGGGAGGTTCATTTTTTATCGGTGAAATAAAGGTGGCGTTACTGATATCATTTTTTGCTTTATATAAAACATGATCGAAGGTAACTGAAAAAGGATCGGTTCCCTGCCTATCTGTTGTTATCTCATCATCCACCGTGCCCCCATCGCCCCAAAAAATACAATTTTGAAAAAATCCATTTAGCGGCGCGGTATAAGTACTGCCGTCTTGAGAAATCGAATTGGAGATTTGCAGTACAGGATTTTTATGAATAATATAGTTAAATCCATAAGACGCCACTGTACAATTTACAAAGCGATAATCGCCGCCATATTCTATCTGGATATTACTGCCGCAATTTGAGATCAAAGAATTATCCGAATAGATCGTTGTGTTGATAGCAAGAATGCCAGCGTCATAAATATTGTTGAGCACGCATTGTGACAGGTTGACTTTTGGGTTGGATGTAGCAGAAAGATTCTGAGCAATAATTCCCTGGTATGCGTTTTGGATAATCGCATGTTTCAACGAGTTATTTTCACTCGTATTTCTAAAAAAAATACCCGGCCAGCTTGCCGGTAAATCTTCATAATCCGGGTCCAGCCTGTCGCCGGAAAAAACAACCGGTGCATCTTTTGTGCCGTTTACTTTCAGCGTTCCATCTACTAAAAAAGGCGCGGTAGCGTGCAAAAATATTTTTGCCCCGGCAGAAATATTCAGAGTTGCATTAGTATCAACCTGTATGCCGCCCAAAATTACATAAGGCAATGTATTGTTCCAGTTTACATTTCCCGTAAGCTTTTCATTTTTTAAAAACACCGCGTTTTGCCCGTATGACTGCAACTGAACCCATTTTGTATTTCCGTTGTATTCAATCCGAATACTATCGCTGACGATAAATGGAAGCAAATCTGCAGTTGGATTTACATTTACCTGTACAAAAACATACAAGCTATCGTTTGAATTAATTTCAACATTATCAATTTCAGATGTGGGCGTTCCATCCACATTCATTTTAAATGGAGAAGAAACCCCGCCCGCAAGCTTTACCTGTGATAATCGAAGTTTTTGATCGTTGTTGTTGAAAATTTTAAATGATTGCGTAACAGAACCCGTAGTTACAAAAACCGTATCAAAGGATAATGTATCTGCGCTGGTGTATAAGCTCGCATCCGGGCTGGTTATAAAAGATTCTTTTTTGCAGGAAAAAAAAACGGAGGTGATAATCACCATTAAAAATAAAACACGCATTCCCCGGCTCGCATAACAATGAATAGTAAGCGCGGATTTTTCAAAAATTTCTTTTTTCTTCATTCCTCTTTGTGGATTAATGAAATCAATAGTTTTGGCTGACTAAAAATTAAACAGGTTGAAATTCGTTGTAGCCAGAAGGCATTGCCTTGTGACTACAGAAATCACATTAAACCAACACACCTTCTATTTCTTCAAACCCTTCGTCTGCTGCCAGGCCATTCCATAGAATTTTGTAAACACTTTCAGCGATGGGCATTTCTGCTTTTATTTTTTGATTGATGATGTGAATACATTTGCTGGCATTGTATCCTTCTGCCACCATGTTCATTTCTAACTGAGCGGATTTTACTGAGTAGCCTTTTCCAATCATGTTCCCAAAAGTACGGTTGCGACTGTATAAAGAATAACAGGTAACCAACAAGTCGCCCAGGTAAACAGAAGCGGCGTAATTAGTTTGTTTCTTTTCATCTTTGCTTTTTGATGTATGCTCAATAGATCCCACTTCCACATTTCGACTTCCTGCCTTTCTCAGAAATCCTGCCATTTCATCTGCACTGTTTGCAATCAAGACACTTAAAAAATTATCCCCATAATCAAGTCCATGTGCTATCCCGGAGCCTATCGCATAAATATTTTTCAAAATGGCGGCGTATTGTACACCGTAGATATCGGTATTTTGCAGCGGATTCAAATAGGGCGTTTTAAAGTGGTAAGATATTTCTTCTGTCATACCTTCATCAATACCCGAAAAGGTTAAATAAGATAACTTTTCGGATGCCACTTCTTCCGCATGACATGGGCCAAGCACGGTAAAATAATCTTTTAACTCAACGTCAAATTCATTTTTCAAAAATTCATTTAATAAAAGATTGCCTTTTGGAAGAAAACCTTTTATCGCAGAAACTATTTTTTTTCCCGAAAAAATATTCTTTGAAAGCCCGATCAATGTGCTCTCCGCATACGCAGAAGGAACTGCTATGATAACAACGTCACTTTGATTAATAACCTCTTCGGCAGACGTGGAAAAATTAATTAGCGCAGTGTCAAAAAAAGCGGAACGGAGGTACTGCGGATTATGCCTTCGCGTTTTAAAATTATCGATATTCGTATCGCTGCGCAACCACCAATTGATCTTATTTTTATTATCCGTTAAAATTTTTGCAAGCGCTGTAGCCCAACTACCACTGCCTATTATGCCGAAGTTGATATGTGCATTTTTATTTTTCAATAACGAAAATTAGTGTTTAATAATCAGAGTGTGTAATCAGGAAAGATTTAATTTTTCAATAGCGAGCTGGGCGGCTACCTGGCTGGCATCTTTTTTATTAAACCCTTTGGCTTCGGCCACCAGCTCGCCATCAATTACAGCGCCAATGGTGAATAGCCGGCGGCCATTTTCTATCGTTTCATCTATTGTTTCAAATTCCAGGTTCTTGCCGTTCTTATTAGCCCAGCCGTATAATTTATTTTTCTGATTGATCTCCAGGTTTTCAAGATCCTGCATAAATAAGTGAGGAAGAATAAGCCGCTGCGTAACCCATTTTTGAGTTTGCTCATATCCTTTATCGAGGTAAATAGCACCTGTGAGCGCTTCGAGAGAATTCCCAAATATCTGCGAGATTTTTAAAGAGTGATCAAGATGGTTATATAAGGTGATTTTTTTCAAACCAATTTTTACGGCGATGTCATTCAGCTTATTTCTGTTTACCATCTTGCTTCTCATCTCTGTTAAAAAACCTT
>JAHEZA010000372.1 GCA_023251335.1 Chitinophagaceae bacterium
CGGTACGATTACTAATAAAAAGCTCATCACAGCCATGTCCGCAGCCGATTATTCAACTGGATTTCATATTGGCGGATTTGCGCTTGGTGTTTTCCTTGGACCTATTGGTGTTTTGATAGCATACTTAATTAGAGGAGACCCCGCAGTTGACCAAAATAGAATAAAATGGTCATGGATCGGATTAGCAGTTTTTATTCTCTGGATAATTCTCCTTTAATGTATCATCCGTAATTCTTAGATTTAAAATAATCAAAAAGTTTTCTTAAGTTAATATCGTCAACCCTTTTCTATTAAAAAGAAAAAAAATATTTCTTGGATCGAAATTTAAACACGTAGGCTTTGAAACCGCCTAAAAAAAACCTGATAAAATACCAGTCGATTTCTTTCAATCATAAACCATATTGCCGGCTTATTTCCAGCATTCTTTCAATCGGCCTTTTTGATGCGATTCTTAACTGTTCATCCATAACAATTTCCGGTTCTTCATATTCCATACATAAGTACAATTTTTCCAGCGTATTCAGCTTCATGTAGGGACAATCATTACATGCGCACATATTATCAGGTGGTGCAGGAATAAACGTCTTTGAAGGCGACTTTAATTGCATCTGGTGAATAATACCAGATTCAGTAGCAACAATAAATTCGGTAGCTGGATTTTCTAAAGAATATTTTAATAATCCAGAGGTGCTTCCAATATAATCCGCCACTTTCAAAATAGGGTCCTCACATTCAGGATGGGCTATCAATTTAGCATTCGGATGGTGCATCTTAAGCTTAGTAATTTTTTCAAGGCTGAAAATTTCATGAACAACACAGGAGCCATTCCATAGAACCATATCTCTTCCGGTCTTTTTAATCAAATAAGCACCAAGGTTTTTATCTGGCGCAAATATTATCTTTTGTTCCTTTGGTAAGCTATTGATGATTGTTTCTGCGTTAGAAGAAGTGCAAATAATGTCGCTTAATGCTTTCATTCCTGCCGAACAATTGATGTAAGTAATCACCAAATGATCAGGATACTGATCTTTAAATTTTTTAAAGGCATCTGCAGGTGCTGAATCCGCCAGTGAACATCCGGCTTTTAAATCTGGTAGCAAAACCTTCTTATCAGGATTTAGAATTTTAGCTGTTTCCGCCATGAAATGAACGCCGGCGAAAACAATTATATCAGCATCGGTGGACGCAGCTTTTTGTGCAAGTGCAAGGCTATCGCCAATAAAATCGGCGACATCCTGAATATCCGGTTCCTGGTAATAGTGGGCGAGTATGATGGCATTTTTTTCTTTTTTTAAACGTTCTATTTCTGAGAAGAGGTCTAAGTTAACATCAATATCCAAATCGAGAAAACCTTTTTTCTCTAAATTTTGTTTTGCTGTTTCGATGTTGATATCTGTCATAGTATTTAGTATTAATACATTATTTATATAAAGGCCTATTATTATTATGAGTGTTAATTTGTGGAAATTTCAAATTATTGTGTTGAAGCAAAATTAAAACTAACTTTTTATCCACGGCTATTCACATTCTTACTAACACGCGTTTTTCAATATGGAATATTATTTTAACTAAGTTTTTAACATCCGTTGATAAGAAAAGAGGTTGATAAAAAAATACGACATTTTTTATCAGATGTTGTGAATTGAAAAGGAGCAAAATGTATGTTTCTTTAAAAAAAATTAAGATCCGTTTAAAAACAGGAAAGTTATTAGAATTTATTAAGAAAAAAATTCAAGGAATCTTAGTTTATTAACACGAAAAAGAAAATATGCACAACGCGATGAGGAAAATATTATTGTTTGTTTTTAAAATTAAAAAAATTGATTTGTATCAAATAAACAAAAATGCCTGCCAGTGCCAATCTCAATAGGTTATCCACAGTTTGTTCCTATTCTATTTTACACTATTTTTGCCGCCTTATTTAAAATTTAAGCAAAAAATCAAATGTCAATAATTCAGACTATCCGTGAAAAAGGAGCTGTAATAGTGATTGCACTGATCGGAATAAGCCTTGTGGCTTTTATATTAATGGACTCTATGAGCAGCCGGCGCGGCGGTTCGTTATTTGGTAATAATAACACCTCCACTTTAGGTGTGGTAAATGGAGAAAAAATCCCTCTTGATGAATTTAATAATAAAGTAAAGGAAGTTCAGCAGCAATACCCCAACGCGGGATCTTCACAGAATAACCAAATAATGGAATCTGTATGGAACCAGATGGTTGCGGAAAAAGTAGTAGATGGCCAATTTAAAAAATTAGGAATCACCTTTACTCCGGATGAAATGAGTTCTATTATGTTTAGCCAGGATGCACCGCCTCAGCTAAAACAAGCCTTCACAAATAAAGAAACAGGTCAATACGATATAGAGCAGGCAAAACAATGGTGGGCACAAACTAAGAAAAATAAAAATGAAGAACAAAGGAACGCGATTATTTCGCAGGTAATAGATCCCATGCGCCTTAACAGCTTATATACTAAATATACTTCAATGATTTCGGCAAGTATTTACCAACCAAATTGGCTTGCAAAAGAAGTAACAGAAGAGAAAAATAGCTTTGCTAATATATCTTATGTAGTGGTTCCTTATACAGTAATTAGCGACAGCGCGGTAAAAGTAACTGACAAGGAGATTCAAACATACTTAGAGAACAATAAGCTGAAATACAAACAAGAGGCTGGTGTAAAAATTTCCTATGTAGCCTTTAGCGCTGCAGCAAGCGCAGCCGATAGCACCAGAATATTTAATTCTTTAAAAGAGTTGAAACCACAATTTGAAGCAGATTCCAATGCAAAATTTTTCCTTGGAAGAAACTCATCTTCTATTCCTTTCTTTGATGGTTATGTTACTAAATCAAAATTGCAGGTACCAAATAAAGATTCGATTGTAGACTTGCCAATCGGTGGCGTTTTTGGTCCTTACGAAGATGAAAATAGTTATGTTTTAGCAAAGAAGATTGAGACAAAAGAAATGCCCGACAGTTTTAAATGTCGTCATATATTGATAGGAACAGTAGACCCTCAAACACAGCAACCAACAATGCCCGACAGTACTGCGCACAGAATAGCAGATAGTATCGCTCTCGCGATAAAGAACGGAGCCAGTTTTGATTCTCTTGACGAAAAATATTCAACAGACCAAGCAGCAAAACAAACCCAGGGAGTAATGACTTTTGATTTAACTACTATCCAAGGCGAAGGCTTTGCAAAAGAATTTGGCGATTTTCTATTGAACGATAAGGGCGAAACTAAAAAAGTGGTACACACGCAATTCGGTTGGCACTATATAGAAATATTGGATAAAATGCACCCGGAACCCGCCTACAAGGTTGCGTATATGGCAAAAGAAATTGTTCCAAGTGATGAAACGATTAATGCTGCTAACACAGCTGCAATAAAATTGTCGGGCCTTGCTAAAGATGAAAAATCTTTTAATGAATATGTTGCTAAGAACGGATTGAAAAAAGTAGATGTCCCGAATGTAATTAAGCAAAATGATTATCAATTGGGTGGATTGCAGGATGCGCGAACCATTATAAAGTGGGCGATGGATGCAAAAGAAGGCCAGGTTTCTGAACCTTATTCTGTGAAAGATGATTATATAGTAGCGATAGTAGACAAAAGAGTAAAAGAAGGCGTACCCGATGTAAATACTGCAAGGCCAATGGTGGAAGGTATTATTATGAATAATAAAAAATCGGAACAAATAAAAAAGAAACTGAATAACCCGGCAAGTTTGGAAGCAGCGGCAACGCCTTACCACTTGCAGGTAATGAGTAGCGGTG
>JAHEZA010000031.1 GCA_023251335.1 Chitinophagaceae bacterium
TAATATCAACAGATAAAAAAATAGGGAGAAAAAAAAATGTTTATCTTGAAATATTTAATAAAATAAATTTGGCCTATGGAGGGAGTTGGATTAATTACGATACTATTATTGGGAGTAATTGTGCTGGCAATTATTAGTAATAAATATAAATTTCCTTTTCCCATTGTATTGGTGCTTTCCGGAATTGCGATAAGCCTTATTCCGGGCCTTCCTCCCATATCATTGCAACCGGATATTGTCTTTCTTATTTTTTTACCGCCGTTATTATACGATGCTTCATGGAATACCAACTGGTATAATTTTAAAGTATATAAACGTCCTATTTTATTGGTCGCATTCGGGCTTGTTTTTTTTACAACTTTCATTGTGGGGGTTGTTGCACATACCTTTATTCCCGGTATCAGTTGGCCGGCCGGATTCGTCCTGGGGGCTATTATTTCTCCGACCGATTCGGTAGCTGCCATTTCTATGACGAAAGGGTTGCCGCTTGCCAAGCGAATCACTTCTATATTAGAAGGTGAAAGCCTGGTAAACGACGCCAGCGGACTGATAGCTTATAAATATGCAATAGCCGCAGTGATGGCCGGTAATTTTGTTTTTTGGCAGGCGGAATTAAATTTTCTTTGGGTAGTTGCCGGCGGGGTAGGTATTGGGCTTGGCATCGGGTACCTGGCATTTCTTATGTCAAAAGGAAGAAATTTTGATAGTATTATCCTGACATCAATAAGTCTTATCGTTCCATTCACCTCTTACCTGCTTGCTAATTTTTTTGAGGTATCGGGCGTATTAGCGGTGGTGACGACCGGCTTATTCTTATCCTATCACTCCCAGTCAATTATTACGCACCAGGCAAGAATTACAAGATATGCGGTGTGGGACGTTATCGTCTTTATTCTTAACGGGCTGATCTTTATTTTAATTGGCCTTCAGCTAAAAACCATTATGGCCGGAATTACATCCTACTCAACAGGAGAGCTTGTTTTTTACGGAATTCTCATAAGCGCGGTTGTCATCATTACACGGTTTATTTATGTGGTCCCCACTGCATTGCTACCGAGATACCTAAGCAAAAAAATAAGAAAGGAACCTTTTGATAAGCGATACATGTTCATTATTGGATGGACGGGTATCCGGGGTGTAATATCATTGGCTGCAGCATTATCAATACCCATACTGTTGCCTGATGGCACTGCCTTTCCCGCGCGCAACCTTATTATCTATCTTACATTTTGTGTAATACTCGCCACATTGCTGGTCCTGGGATTGCCACTGCCGTGGATTATCCGGAAATTAAAAATACAGACACATTCCATTGTTGCCGAAGAATATGAAGTGCGCTCAGCCATACTTAACGCCACCATTGATCATCTTGATCAGAACATTGAAAAAGTACGGGAAGAATTCAGGGAAAAAATAAAAAGGAAATATGATTATAAATTACAGCGCATTCAAAAAACGGATCTTCCACCCGGCTATTTTGGAAATGTGAAACCAACGATGACGCCTGAAAATATTTTCAATCAATATTCCCAACTGGAAGTAAATATCATAAATGTAGAACGCCGCCTGTTACAGGATATGTACCGCAAAGGGAAAGTGAGTGAGGAGATAGTGCGTAAAATTGAAAGAGAGCTAGACCTTGAGGAGAGCAGGCTTGCGTTGATAATGGGAATATAAATAATCCTTTTTTCATATTTTGTCTCTGTTAGAGTTCCTTCAGGCAGATGCCGCCGTGTGTTCTCACAATCTAAGGTATTGGATACATTTACGACTTAAGTGAAAGAGAAGCGATACCGGCAAATAACATAATTTCATACTTTTAATTTACGATTTCAACATAATGAATATAAACGGCAAACATTTCCGGACAGTGTGGTTGAATGAAAATGATCCGCAGGTAGTAAATATTATTGATCAACAAATATTGCCTCACCGGTTTGTGATTAAAAAGTTGCATACGGTAAGCGAAGTGGTACATGCTATACACGATATGCACGTAAGAGGAGCGGGGCTTATTGGCGCGACAGCGGGCTATGGAATGTACCTTGCAACAATAGAAGCTGCGCAAACAAAATCTTTTGACGAACATTTAAATCGGTCTGCAAAAGAAATTGCAGCGGCAAGGCCAACAGCAGTAAATCTTTCATGGGCGGTAAACAGGCAACTAACTGCGATAGACACCCGGAAACCGGTGAGTGAAAAAATAAAGATTGCAAGAGACACGGCCATTGCCATTGCAGATGAAGATGCTGAGCATTGCAGAAGGATTGGTATGCATGGTGTAAAAATTATTGAAGCCATTTCAAAAAAGAAAAACGGCGCTCCCGTAAATATTCTTACCCATTGCAATGCAGGCTGGCTGGCCTTTGTGGATTATGGTTCTGCCACGTCGCCTGTTTACGAAGCATATCAAAGAGGCATCAACGTACATGTATGGGTTGATGAAACGAGGCCACGGAACCAGGGTGCTGGATTAACAGCATGGGAATTGTTGAATCACGGTGTACCGCATACGGTAATCGCGGATAATACAGGCGGGCATTTGATGCAACACGGAATGGTGGATATGGTAATCACCGGTGCGGACCGCGTTACACGCGTCGGGGATGCCGCCAATAAAATCGGCACTTATTTAAAAGCGCTTGCGGCGGCGGATAATAATATTCCTTTTTACATAGCGCTTCCATCGTCCACATTCGACTGGATGATCAGTGATGGATTAAAAGAAATTCCGATTGAAACAAGGAGCGCTGATGAAGTGAAATATGTGGAAGGCCTTTGCGACAATGAAATAAAAAAAGTGCTGATCACCCCATTGGGCAGCGAGGCAATTAACTATGGTTTTGATGTCACACCGGCCAGGCTTATTACAGGGCTGATAACCGAACGTGGTATTTGTAACGCCAGTGAAAATGATATTCTGCAATTGTTTCCGGAAAAATCATAAAACCATGAATGAAGAAGGCGTTATCAAATTTAACTGCATCTGGATAAAGCAGGCTCCGCTGAATATTGAATTAATAAAGGAGTTGAATACCTGGCGCGATAAATTATACAGGCTAAAACTGTTGGGTGCCACAAAAGATGGTATCGGTTATGGAAATATCAGTTGCAGGTACAAGGAACATTTTATTATTAGCGGATCAGGAACAGGGAAGCTAAAGCATCTCACCAACGAACACTATGCTACTGTTACAAATTACAGTGTTCAGGAAAACACGCTTACTGCCGTTGGCCCGGTAATTGCCTCTTCTGAATCTTTAACACATGCAGTGATCTATAAAAGCCAGCCCACTATCAATGGTGTTTTTCATGTACATCATTTTGCCTTATGGAAAAAATTATTAAATAAAATTCCCACTACTCATATTGACGTTGCTTATGGCACTCCTGCAATGGCAAACGAAATAGTAAGGCTGTTCGAAGAAACCGATCTTGCATTGAAAAAAATATTTGTGATGGCTGGTCATGAAGAAGGAATTGTTTCTTTCGGCAAAGATGTAAATGAAGCGGGCCATCTATTACTGGCTGCGTTACGTGCGTTGTAGGACAAGTCGCAACTTGTCTCACAGGAAAAAATTAATGCCACCCGGGTGCTGTTGTTGGCGTCTCCGCCATCAGTCATGCAACAGTAGCGCATCTATTGATTGGTAGAAAAAAACAGGGCATATTCTGCAAGCAGGCAACCAATCCTAAAAGATTTCCGATTATATAATCAACTCAAAAGTCAAAATAAAAATTATATCATGAAAATTAAACATTTTGTCATGCTTTTTCCTGCGTGCCTGCTAATATCATTTCTGCCTTCCTGTTCAAAATCCGGTACTGATGCGACTTCCGACCCTAATACAACAACGGTAATTATTTCAGGAAGCACATTCCCAACAACGATATCCGTTAAAATGGGAACGACAATTGTATGGAAAAATATAGATGCGATGGCTCACACCGTTACATCCGATGATGGAACAGAATTTAGCAGTGGAAATTTAGCATCGGGTGCAAGCTTTTCCTACCTGGCAAAAACAGCAGGATCGTTGCCTTATCACTGCGAGTATCACGCAAATATGCATGGCACATTGGTGGTAAATCCGTGACAGAGGATATATTCTTTTTCGTAAACGCCAGCGTGCTTTGAAAAGTTTTCTTCTCACGAGAATTTTTTAGATTTTGGCAGCGTAAACCGGGTAACTGAAAGGTCCCGGTTTTTTTTGTGTTCGGAGACTGATTATGGCAAACATAAAGATCAAAAGCAATTTTAAGGTGGCAGTTTTTAGGAAATAGAATTCGATTACAAATGCTGGGCGAAGTGTTTGATAATGACCACAACTTAGGCTCTGAAATATTGCGAATTTCTACAGGAAATTTTCGCATCCGTTTCTTTTGTCCATTAAAATCATAAATATTTATACCCTAAACTGTTTTATTGTTTTACCACTTTCACTGATCTTTGCATTCGCCCATTATTCCATTCAGCATACAAATAATAAACACCAGTTGTTAGCGGTATCATATTCACCATAATTTGATTACTCCCTTTAGAAAGTTCTTGTTTTTGCATTTTTATCATTGCCCCTTTACTGTCAAATACCTTAATCAAAATCCGGGATCTTGATTGTGCCGCAATGTCTATAGTGATTCTGCCAGGTGTGGGGTTTGGCGAAACGCGAATTACATCTGATATGCTACAGGAAGCTTTAACAACGCTACTATATTGCACCTTGCCATCCACATCATATTCTGCAATGCGGTAGTAATTATCCGGCAAACCATTACTATCAATAAAAGAATAGATATGTTCTGTTTCGCTATTGCCAGCCGCAGCAATGTCGGCGACCATTGACCAGCTATGGCCATTGGGGCTTTTTTCAACACTAAAATGACTGGTGTTCTGTTCCCCTGCAGTTTTCCATTTGAGTAAGATTTTGCCTTCTTCACATTTTGAATTGATAGAAAGAAAGCTAACAGGCAGAGGCCCTGTTGCAATTGTTTTGAAATATAATCCGTCATCTTTTGCCAAAAATAGTTTGTCGTTAAATTCAACTATATCGAATGAATAACCTCTAGGAAAAAATTCTTCATTTATTGACCAGCTTTCACCAATAACAGCATTCTTTTTACGCTCCTGGATCCATGTTCCTTTAGGTACTTCATTTGTCAACATGTAATTATTTGCCGACCCGGAATAGATATTTCTATCGGCGCCGTCATGGGTTCTGGTGTTATCATCTGTCCATCCAATGCCCGAATTGTTACTTCTGATAACCTTATTGCCATTGACTGCAAAGATTGTATTGCCATTGTTTATCATCCTGTTTATTTGCAGTCCCGGCTTTAAAGTGCCATAGTAATATTCTTCGTTCCATCGATTGGCAGCAAAATCGTAGCGGTAAAAAGTTCCATTTGACCCGGCACCGATAATTAAAAAATTCGGTGCGCTAATAATATTTTGCACATTGTAAGAATAGGTGGGTAGCCCATTAGTAAAGGGTAGCCATCTGTTGGTGTTTATATTAAGACTATACACACCATCGCCGAAAGTGGCCCCATATAAAATATTATTATTCACAACAAACCTGCTTGACGGTATAGTACTTAAGGCATTGCTATGCCACGTAATGCCATCGTCCGAGCTGTTAAACACAGTTACATCACCTGTGCCAACATAGATATCATTATTGTAAAAGGTCATTGAAATGATCTCAGCGGGTACATCGCTCACACTTGTTGCAGTCCAGTTAAAACCATTGTTACTTTTGTAGATTATGTTTGAATCAGATGCTGCATAAATTGAGCTATTATGAACAACCAATGCCACAATACTTTTAGATGGAATAGAAGAAATTTTTGTCCATTGTGCAAAAGTAAAGGTGAAAGGCAATAGCAAAAATATATTCAAATAGATTTTTTTCATTTTAGAAATTTTTTAAAGACAAAAGTAGGTTTACATCCAAGTCAGCTTGTAAGCAGTATCCCTTAATTTTATTTTTTTGTTCCTTAATTTATCGCCTTCAAGGGCTGCCAGTCTTTAATTCAACCATCATGCTTGTCAACTTGCAGGGACCATAATTTAATTTTTTTAGTAGCTCCCTACAGAACACATACAGGCATGCAAAAAATTATAAAATTGATACTGAATTTGTCCCGGCTTACTCTCCCGGTTTCACTGGTAATACATAGGCGGGAAGCAATCCATGAGCTTCTCTGTGGGTGTCGATTACTGAGATAGAATCTTTTGCCTGTGACAAACACATTACGACGCCATTTTTTTCATCAACCCAATAGTTGATAAAGTTTACACCGTATTTTTTCTCAACAGCCAGGTCTTTCGCGTGTGCGTCGGCAACATCTTTAGCAGTGACCTTTCCTGCTCCCAGGTAATGAACATCAAGAAAAAATTTTTTTTGATTAATCAGGCTTGCGGCGGTTCCATCTGTTACCTTGTAAATATACTCAGGCAATAATCCATGTGCTTCCGCATGTGTTTTTCTTATGGACTCAGTATCGCCGGATGAAGAAAGACAATACACGAGGCCTTTGTCCTCATTAACCCAATACTCAATAAAATGCACACCATATTTTTTTTCCACCGCGAGATCTTTGGCGTGCGCTTTTGCAACATCTTCGTATTTTACCTTTCCAGGCTCCAACTGATGTACATCTATGTACAGATTTTTTTCTTTTGAACCGCTACCATTTGAGCCGGGCATACTTTTCTGTGCGTAGGAATACGAGGAGGCAAAACTGAACGCCGTCATCGTGAATAACATAAAAACAGATTTCATAATAAATAATTTTAAATTTGATAAATGAATTGATTCTGATGCAAAGCAACCATTAATGAATTGTTGGCGTTTATGAGGTTTTCCCTATTTTATGAAGACTGTTTCCTCATTTTATAAAATACAATATGGAACTGATTGAACGAGATGAATTTTTACGTTTGCTGCAAAAGCATTTTAATAATATTTCGGAAAGTGATGGCCATTGCGTGATGGTAAGTGGTGAAGCTGGTATCGGTAAAACTGCGCTGGTGAGGGCTTTTTGTAAACAGAAAGAAGATGAGTGCGATATTTTCCTTGGCGCTTGTGATGATTTATTTACTCCGCGTCCCCTTGCGCCGTTATACGATGTTATATCCCAGTTAAAAAAGGTTGACTTGACTAAAACTCATTCAGGGAATGATAGAGCAGATTTGTTTTCAAATTTTTTTGAAGAGTTTAGGAATCGTAAAAAAAAATTTATCCTGGTTTTTGAAGACATACATTGGGCTGATGAGGCAACACTCGATTTTATAAAATTTTTTGCAAAGCGCATTTCCGGCATCCCTTGCCTGTTCATTCTTACGTACCGTGATAATGAAATTCATTCAAGGCACCCATTAAGAAATATATTAGGACAATTGCCACCTGATTCATTCACCAAAATATCTATCACCCCCTTATCAAAAGAAGCAGTTCAGAAGATGGCGGTAGAGAAGGGATATTCCGGTGAAGACGTGTTTAGCATTTCGGGGGGAAACCCATTCTACGTAAACGAAATTTTGGCAAGCTATAGCCCTGGAGTTCCTGATAATATTAAAGATTCCATTCTTTCTGTTTATGAGCGCCAGGAAGAAGGAACCAAGCATGCATGGCAAATATGTTCTGTAATTCCTGAAGGATTAGAGGTTGACCGTTTTGCAACAATCAGGGCTTCGTGGGATGAAGGTATGGATCATTGTTTTGCCATGAATGTTATCATCGTCAAAAATAATAAAGTTATTTTTAAACATGAATTATACAGACGGACGATTGAAGAATCGCTTTCACCCTTTAAGCGTATCGCGCTCAATAGAAAAATACTCGATCTCTTTTTAAATTCTTTTGAAGAAGGAGGAGAGATCGAGCGAATTTTGCATTATGCAAAAAATGCTAACGAAAAAGACCTGGTTGTTAAATATGCGCCTCTTGTTGCAAGCAAGGCGGCATGTGTAGGATCGCACATGGAAGCGGCAAAATTATTTTTTACTGCTATTGAATATTCCGAGACAAATGATACCGACCAATTGTTGCAATTTTATGAAGGCTATGCTTATGAATGTTACCTTACGAACCAGATCCAAAAGGCTATCATCTATACAGAAAAGTCATTAACGCTTTGGAAGGAAAAAAATGATATAGAAAAAACCAGCAATAGTCTTCGCCTGCTTTCACGCCTGTGGTGGCTGGACAGTAATCGCGAAAACGCAGAAAAATATGCGGAGCAATCGATTGAGATTTTGCATAGTCACCCCCGGACAGCAGCAAAGGCAATGGCCTTGAGCAATATGGCACAATTGAAGATGTTATTGGATGAACCTGATAAATGTTTAGAGTTGGGTGAAAAAGCAATTGGTATAGCAACGGAGGTAGGTGCTGAAGAAGCGCTATCTCATGCACTGAATAATGTTGGAACCGTGCTGATGGATATGCCGGCATCAAAGGAAAAAGGTATTAGACTTTTACAGGAAAGCCTGGCGATTGCTTTAAAAAACTCTTTTCATGAACATGCTGCAAGGGCTTATTCTAACCTGGCAAGTAATGGAGTGAAACTGAAGGATTATGCATTTGCAAAAAAAATATTAGACGAAGGGGTACTCTATTGTGAAGAGAGGGATTTGGATTCCTGGCGATTGAACATGATGTCGCTGAAAGCAATCGTATATCTCGAGACAGGCGATTGGATTAAGGCTTATAGCATTGCAGACAACCTGTTAAAGACTGAAGATAAGCCACGCGCCTTTAAAATTAGAGCGCTGATCGTTGTTTCCAAAATAAAACTGCGTACAGGTGATGCCGATCCACTTTCCTTATTGCAGAATGCGGAATCAAAGGCTTTTGAAACGATGGAATTGCAAAGAATTATTCCACTGTTGATAGCATTCTTAGAATATGAATGGTTAACAGGAAAGGCTTGCATTAGACCCGAAAATCTTGCGTGGATCATTAAAAGAATTGACCATTCAATCTACAGTGCTGAAAACAGTGAATTTGCTTTTTGGTTGCGGAAAGCAAGAAAGCAACATCTGCAGCTAAAAGAAATAAATGAAGAATATGACGTAAGCACAGTAAAAATGGCACTGAAAGCAGCCGAAATATGGAAGAGATCAGGTTGCCCATACCAACAAGCCATTTCATTGTCAGAAGGAAATGAGGACGATAAAAAAAGTGCGCTTGTGATTTTCCAGCAATTGGGCGCAAAAGCAATAGGCGAAAAAATAAAAATGGAAATGCGTGCCAGTGGTATTAAAAATATTCCCAGAGGTATCAGAGAAAGCACAAAGGCAAATCCCGCCCAACTCACTAATCGCGAACTTGAAATAATCTATCTATTACAGAAAGCTGTCCATAATAAGGAAATTGCTGACATGCTTTTTATTTCACCTAAAACCGTTGATAATCATATTTCCAGCATACTATTTAAGTTGGATGTAAATTCACGTTCAAAAGCTGTTGTTGAAGCACGTCGTTTGGGCATTCTAAATTAAGGCGGGGCTTCTCATTAAATAGGTAAAATTCCTTAGTTTATTATGCCATGAGGAAAATAACTTTATTCCTTAAATTAAAAAATTATTAAAAATGAAAAAGTTTATTATTGAAAGAAATGTGCCTGGTGCAGGTAACATGACTTCAGAAGAATTACAGGAAATATCAAAAACGTCAAATGCTGTTATATCGGTGCTGGGCAAACCGTATATCTGGATCGAATCCTTCGTTACCGCGGACAAAATTTATTGTATTCATGAGGCAGAAGATGAAGATGATATTAAAGAACATGGAAAATGCGGAAATTTCCCGGTTGACAAAATTGAAGAAATAAAAGCAGTGATAAGTCCTGCCACCGAAAAAGGTTGATATAAAAGGCATAGGAATATTTCTGAATTAAATTTAAAAGAAAAAAAACATTAATAGCATTTTTGTTCAATGGAGAGAGACAGGATTTGAATCCTGTCTTTTTTTTTGAATGCAAGAGAGTTCGAATTAGAGCATCGCACAAAATCAAGAGGGAAATCTGTGTAACTAAAATGAGGATTTTTTATAAATAATTAGGGAATAACTCTCAGTACAATTAAAAACGGCCGATGCAATTTTGTATCTAATATTTATCAAAAATTATTCAATCAAAAATTAAAAAAATGAAAACATTTCTTTTTGCCTTTGTAGCGGGAACAATTTCCGCATTGTCACTTACAATTGGAGCATTTGCACAAACATCAAACAAAGTGAAAGTATTTGAAGCCCTAAGTACTGTTGTTATAGACAGCAATGTGAAAGTAGCAGTAAATAAAATAGCAAGCTTTGATGAAATCAATCCCAGAGCATTAAGCAACTTCAAGAAAACTTATAAAGATGCTGATGACGTTAAATGGCACAGGTATAATAATGTAATTACTGCAGAATTTGTATCTAATGGAATTAATACCAGGGCATATTATAATACTAAAGGAATTTGGACGGCTTCCATAAAAGCCTACCAGGAAGAAAAATTAGAGTCAAAAATCCGTAACGAGGTAAAACGCACTTACTACGATTATAAAATCATTTGCATTCGTGAATTAGAAACTATTAGTTCTGATGGTATACCAACTTATTTTGTCTACATCAAAGACGAAACCAATTTTAAGATATTAAGAATCTGGGATTTGCAGATAGACATTTTTCAACAATTTATCCAACAAAATTAGAATTCAGAATGGGCATTAAGCTTTAAGCGGCAATCAAAAATTTTGTGCGAACCTATAGAACTAATGCCAGCATAAAAATGGCCAATAATAAAATAGGGGATTTACCAAAATAATTAGGTAATAACTCATATAACGGTCACGAATTGTCATCCCAATTTTGTATTCATAGTTACGATGCTATCATTAAAAAATATTTATGACGCTAAAAAAACAAAAGTCATTTGCTTTTATTAAACCAGTTGCTGATCGTCTTTTCGATATGAAAGTTTTCTCCCTGTCAACATATCTCGAGACTTTTTTCTGAATGAAAGATCGCGGTGATAGAGACTATTGAAGAGTACAAAGAATTTTATGATTTATATTAATTATCACTACTCAAATTGAATCTTTGCAAACAAATAATAAACTGGAAGACATTGTAAAAGGATGCATTAGCTTAAGCCGTGAAAGTCAACATCATCTTTATCGCTATTTTTATAGTTTTTGCTTTCGTTCTTGTGCCGTGTATTGCCAAACCAATGATGACGCCCTTGAAGTAGTAAATGATGGGTTCTTGAAAATATTTAAGGAATTAAAGAATTTCAAGCCCCGGTATGAAAACTTTGAAATTTCTCTAAACGGTTGGATCAAACGAATAATGATAAATACTGCTATTGATCATTATAGAAAGAATAAGAGCCATTACCCGACAGTTTATCCCGGAGCTAACATATTAGAAGTGGCATCCGGTGAATCTTCCGCGATAGATATGTTATCCCATAAAGAAATTATCAAGCTTGTTCAACAGTTGTCGCCATCTTACCGAATTGTATTTAGCCTCTACGTAATTCACGGATTTAAACACGAAGAAATTGCCAGGGAACTAAATATTTCGATCGGTACTTCCAAATCAAACCTTGCTAAAGCAAGGCTGAATATTCAAAAAATGATCTTGGTGGGATCGGGAAAGCTTGTCGCCAGTCGTGAAAATGAAGTGTCGTATTCAATTTGAAGTGCCTTAGGAACAACTTAAAAATCTTTAGCAAAATCAAATCAAAAGTATGCTTTTTAAATTGCTCTTAAATTCTAATGCAGTAAACAAACATTTAAGCGAAAAAGCTATTTGGAAGCAGTTACTTAAACTTGATACGTTTATTATTCATTCGTAGTTATTATGGCCCTGGAAGGATTCAATTTTTTATTAAAGTC
>JAHEZA010000373.1 GCA_023251335.1 Chitinophagaceae bacterium
ATAAACAGATTTCACATCGACGAAATCTGGGTTTGTACCCTGGAAGCCCGCTATGGGCATCGGCCCAAAATTATCGCTCATTTCGCTTAAAAGATACGCTCTCCAGATTCGTGCCACCTGTAGTAAATTGTTAGTGTAGGCTTTTGCGGTATTGTCCGCAATTTGCTGGTTGGCCACATCAACGGCGCTGTTGATCGTATTTAATGCGCCGGATTGATTATTGTAATAGTTGGTAAGCCATCCATCGTCATAATCCGCAAATGGGAAGGTCGCTCCGTCCGCATCTGAGACCTGGTGTCCCGCAGGTTGCCAGTATAAAACAAAGGCTCTTTCAGATACATCCGGATTCAACTGGGCATGAATGATTGAATTATCAATAAAATATTCAACTTGCACCTGGGAGCCGCTTGCCGCAGTAGGATCTACATTTATTTCATCAAACTTTTTACATGAGGCCATTGACATCACAAATGCTATTGGCAACCATGATTTTTTTAATATCTTTTTCATATTTTTCTTATTAATTTTATTAATATTAGAAGCCTAAGTTTAAGTTCACAAAGAAAGTCCGCGGAGTGGGTGCACTTCCGTTCTCAAATCCGGTTGCGTTGGTTCCGGTTGCATACACTGAATCAGGATCTAATCCATGCATGTGGCTCGAAATAAGCCATACATTATTAGCGGATACAGAGATTTGTGCTCTTTGAAAAACGTTCTTCGGCAATACTTTCCTAGGCACATTATAGATAAGCTGAACATTTCTTAAACGTATGTTAGAGGCGTCATAAAGATTGGCTTCTGTGATACCCAAATTACCCGGGCCCGATAGAGATCCCCAATATTGTTGTGTGGATACTTCTTTGGTGTTGGCTTCGTATTGATTAGTACCTGAATTCAAAATTACACCATTTACTACCATTGAAGGCCGTTCTCCGTTCGGCGCAGTCATTGCTGCCGCCTGTTGATTACCCAATTTTACCACTGCACCACCTGCCGTCTGTGGTAAGCCATTATCATCCAATAACCATTTTCCATAATTTGGATCCTTTTCGTCCGTTACCCGTTTAATGGTTGACCCGTATATTTCCCCATACTTTTCACCGGCTACAGCCAGGATCTGTATATTATCATATCCCCCCAATTGATACTTTGTTACTCCCGGATAGATAGAGTTTACTGTGTTATCATTAGTTGAATAATTAACTGCCATATCCCAACGCAGCGCTGAAGAATTGCTCAATATCCGTGCGTCAACAGTTAGTTCTATTCCTTTATTTTGAATATCACCCGAATTTATTTTCCTAAAGCTATAACCACTCAACGGATCCATGGGTAAATCAATCAATTGCCTTGTGGCGTTTGATTTGTAGTAGGCAAGGTCGAATCCAATGCGATTATCTAAAAACCGCATATCTAATCCAAACTCTGCCGATTTAATTAATTCGCTTCTCACGTTTGGATCGTACAATGTACCCCTTCGACTTGCGGTAGTGTTACCATTCGGATCGTTGCCAATCTGGTAAGTGTTATACAATTGATACGGTGGAAGGTCGTTACCCACGGTAGCATACGAAGCCCTTATTTTACCATAACTCATCCATGCCGGCAAATGACCACCGTTCTTATTAATCATCTCTGAAAATACGAAAGCCATATTTACTGAAGGATAGAAATAAGACCTGTTTTCGGAGCTCAACGCAGACGACCAGTCATTTCTAAAAGTACCCGTCAAGTACAGGTAATCATCGTAATTCAATTCCAATGACCCATAAACAGAATTGATATGCTTCTGTGAAAACGCTTCGCCGACATCAGGTTTACCTACAGCGTTTCCTAATGTAAAGAGATTTGGTACAACCAGTGTACCTGCACTACCATTAATAGCACTGTTATTAGTGGACATTAAATTGCCACCAAGGGTTATCACACCGCCCAGTTTGCCAAACACGTCGTCCTTCTTTGCAGTAATTAAAGTACTGTAGTTGGTTTCCTGGAATGTTTGCTTTCCTTTACCGTACCTGCCTGTCTGACTTGCCGGGCTACCTGCATATAATTTTGATTCAGTATTGGTAGTGTACATATCTGTGCCACCGTTTATTTCCCCCTTTAACCAGTCAGTAAACTGATAACTCAATGATCCGTACATTAAATAACGATTCCGCTCATCTTCGTTAAGATTATACTGTGCATTCCAGTAAGGGTTCGCCCCGCTTCCGGGAGTGTACCAGCGCATGTTACCAGCATCATCTACAGGATCTTTAAATTGCGTTATGTCCATCGATCTTGGCAATGTATAAAGTGTTGCGTAGGTATTTCCATTTTGCCCCTCCAGCGATCTGTTATTGGCAATTGAATTAGTGTACTGAATTTTAGTGTCAAGGTTCCATCTTTCATCATGGCCAAATTTAGTAGCTACCCTTGCCATTAAATTGTTTCTGGTTAACTTTTGCCCCGGGGACATTCCCTCATCATCAAGCCTGTTATAAGAAGTGTAGATGGATGTAGATTTAAATGCCTGCTGAAAAGAGATATTTTGATTGGATGTGATACCCGTCTGGAAATAATTATCTACGTTATTATAAGCTTTGAGCGGACCAACAGATCCGTCCCATGCTGTATCTGATTGTCCTGCGATTTTTGGTCCCCAGCTCAGTCCTGAAGTTGGGTTATAAAGATCATTGCTTCCCTGCGCGAATGAATTTTGCATGTCAGGATATGTGAATATACTTGAAAACCCTACTGAGGAAGATATGTTAATTCCCAGCCCCGATTGTTTTTTACCCGATTTGGTGGTAATTAAAATAACACCGTTGCCTGCGCGTGAACCGTAAAGAGCGGCGGCTGCCGGGCCTTTTAATACAGTAAGTGTTGCTATATCATCCGCGTTAATATCACTCAATCCGTTTCCCATATCCAAAGACGGGTTCCAAAAGTCGTTTGTCCCACCGATTCCTACTCTGCCTGTTGCGTTTTGCATTGGAATACCATCTACGACAATTAAAGGCTGGTTATCGCCTGTTAAAGAATTATTACCTCTCAACGTAATTTTTGATGATCCCGCAGGGCCATTTCCTGAACGTGTCACCTGTAAGCCAGACACTTGTCCTGAAAGACTATTTACCACATTAGGTTCGTTCATCTCTGCCAGCGTTTGTCCCTTTACCTCCTGCACGGCAAAACCCAGGGATTTTTTTGACTTTTTTATTCCCAATGCGGTAACAACTACTTCTTCCAGTCCGGTCTCTCCGGGAAGCAATGCAATTTCCAGGCTTTTTTCTGTACCGACTGGCACTTCCTGGGTGGCAAAATTTACCGAACTGATAGATAATACCGATTTAGTGCCACTTACAGTAATACTAAAATGGCCGGTAGCATCTGTTGTTGTTCCGGTAGTTGAACCTTTCACCAACACGGATGCATTAGCAACCGGCTCGCCTTTAAGATCCTTTACAGTACCCGTCACCTCTCTTTGCTGCGCAAAAGTTGCCATAGCACAAAAGCAAAATACTGTACTGAGTAATAATTTTTGAGTGAATTTTTTCATTTTAATAATTTTTCTTTAAAAATTAGATTTTGTTTTTTTACATTAAGCGATCTTTGATTTTTTATTTCGGATTTCATTTTCAATATTCAATACATTGTTCATCGGGTGAATCATATCATAATTCTCCATTACCAATGCAGCAGCGCCCATTAGGTCACCATTTTCCCGAAAGGATGAGATGACGAGATTGATATCTTCCGCTAGTTTGGGAATGCA
>JAHEZA010000032.1 GCA_023251335.1 Chitinophagaceae bacterium
AGCGTGGTATCATCAAAATATTTACTGTTGGTGATCGAATTAGTAAATATCTCACGGAAGCCACTGCCGATAAGCCAGTTAATTATTTTTTCTTTCTTTTGGGCGTCCTTCAAACCATTGTCTATTGCGGGCGACATTTTGATTGAGGACGGAATTTCAATATTATCGAGACCATCAATACGCATAATTTCTTCTACAATGTCTGCAGGAAGTCTTATATCAGGGTTACTGAAGGGCACTTCTACCGTTATATCGTCTAAGCTTTCACGTAATACTTTAAAATTCAGGGAAACCAGGATATTTTTTACAGTATCTGCATGATAATTTTTACCACTTATCTTTTTTAAATAATGATTAGCCAATACTATTTCCGTTTTTTCTCGTGGTACCGGATATGTGTCGGTAATTTCTGAAGTGATTTTGCCTCCCGCAATTTCTTTGATCAACAGCGCCGCTCTTTTTAGTGCGTTTACTGTATTATCAATGTTGATACCCTTTTCAAAACGAACAGCGGCTTCAGTTCTTAAATTATGCAATAGCATAGATTTTCTGATAGCGGTTGGATTAAAAACAGCGCTTTCCAAAAATAAGTTTGCAGTACGTGAAGACACCCCGCTTTCCAGACCTCCGAAAACGCCTGCAATGCACAGCGGTTTATTATTTCCATCACAGATCATAATATCATCGCCACTTAGTTTGCGTTCTTTTTCATCCAGCGTTGTGAACAGCGTTCCTTTGGAAAGTGTTTCTACAATAATCTTTTTCCCTGTTATCCTATCTGCATCAAAAGCATGAAGTGGCTGCCCTGTTTCGTGCAATATAAAATTGGTGATGTCTACAATGTTATTTACAGGGCGAAGACCAATACTTTTTAATTTATTTTGCAGCCAAACAGGAGATTCTTCTACTTTAATATCTGAAATACTTACACCCGCATAACGTTCGCAATTATTGGTGTCTTTTATTTCCACTTTTACCGGTTGTGAATTATTATCAGGTTTAAAATTATCTTTGAAAGGAGAGATGGTTCTTATTTCTTTATTGAAATGATGGGAGATATAGGCGCACACGTCTTTTGCTACGCCCAGGTGGCTCATGGCATCCATTCTATTAGGAGTTAGGCCAATTTCAAATACCCAGTCGCTATAAATGTTGTAGTACTTACTGGCAGGCGTACCCGTTTTTACATCTTTTGGCAGAACGATGATTCCTTCGTGGCTTTTTCCTAAACCGATTTCATCCTCGGCACAAAGCATTCCATTGCTTTCCACGCCACGAATCTTAGCTTTTTTAATGGAAAAAGGTTCACCTGAAACCGGATATAAAGTAGTACCTGCCTGCGCTAAAATTACTTTTTGTCCCACTGAAACATTGGGCGCTCCACATACAATTTGAAGCGTCTCTCCGTTACCGTTATCAACTGTAGTCACTTTCAGTTTATCAGCATCCGGATGTTTTTCACAGGTTAGAACTTCTCCGATAATAAGCCCTTCCAGCCCATTTTCTATTTGTTCATATTTCTCCAGGCTTTCTACCTCTAGCCCAACAGAAGTTAATATTTCCGATATTTTCTGCGGGCTTTCAACAATTTTAACAGTTATATCATCTTTCGGAAGGTATTCTCTGAGCCAGTTGTAACTAATTTTCATGTGATTTTTTCTAATTCTGCAAATGATTTATTCAAGAAACGCTTCAAAAATAAGAAAGAAGTTGCTAAGAATCCGGGTTGTATTTTTTCTAAGCTATGCTGAGTCTTGGTTTGGTGAAAATCTGCAATTTTTTTTCATAAAAAACGTCTTTTTGTGCATAAAATTTAATACACCTTTTCAGCAACAAATGACGGAAAAATGACAAAATATTTTCTTCACAGCATAATGTGCATTTAATAAATAAAAAGAGGAAAATTTTTTCTAAATTGTGGGAAACGTGAAAGTTAATGTGGAAAAGTATCTGGTAATAGTGGATTTTAATGTGCATTGAGTATGTATAAATATAACCGCTTAACAATTTCTTAAAATAGATTTTTGTCATTTACCTTAGCCGCCCGCCTCATGAAAAATCATTAAAACTATTCAAAAAAATATTAAATATTCTCTTACAGGGAAAGCAAAAATGGACCTAACAAACTTAAATAAAGACAGGAAAAACAGGCGGAAAACAGGTTCACTCGAATTAGGCACAATGGCTTTTGGAAAAGTTCCACCGCAGGCAAAGGAATTGGAAGAGGCGGTGCTTGGGGCTATTATGCTGGAAAAAAATGCTTTTGATGTTATTGTTGAAATTTTGACCCCGGAATGCTTTTATGTTGAAGCCCATCAAAGGATTTTCAGGACAATGCAGGGTCTGCAGCAAAAAAATTCACCAATTGATTTGCTTACTGTTGTTGAAGAATTAAAATTCAGGGAAGAACTTGATCTGATAGGTGGGCCGTTTTACGTAACAAAATTAACCAATGCTGTTTTTTCGTCGGCTAATATTGAAATACATGCCAGGATCATTCTTCAAAAATTTATCCAAAGGGAACTGATTAAAATAAGCAGCGAAATCATTGGAGATGCTTATGAAGACAGCACCGATGTTTTTGATCTGCTCGATATGGCAGAGTCAAAACTTTTTGATATTACCAACAAACATCTTAAAAGAGACTACGCTAGTATTGATTCTGTTTTGGTAAAAACCATCCAGCGAATAGAAGATCTCAGAACAAGGCAAGATGAGATTACCGGTGTGCCTACGGGATTTGCGACAATTGATAAGGTTACTTATGGCTGGCAGGCAAGTGATTTAATTGTGCTTGCAGCGCGCCCATCTGTGGGTAAAACTGCATTCGCACTTAACCTCGCCCGTAATGCCGCGCTTCATCCCACCAAGCCTACGGCTGTTGGATTTTTTTCCCTGGAAATGAGTGCCAGCCAACTTGTGCAAAGAATACTAAGTGCGGAAAGCGGAATTCTTTTAGAAAAAATTGCAAGAGGAAGATTGGAACAGCATGAAATGGAAGAACTGTATAAAAAGGGAATCAATCGGTTATCTTCTGCACCTATCCATATTGATGATACCGCTGCATTAAATATTTTTGAATTGAGGGCCAAATGCCGCAGGTTAAAAAATAAACATAATGTAGGACTAATTATCATAGACTATTTGCAATTAATGAGCGGCACCGGTGAAAACAGGAATGCCAATCGCGAACAGGAAATTAGCCGTATTTCAAGAGATCTGAAAGGGCTTGCAAAAGAATTACAAGTACCAATAATAGCGCTCAGCCAGTTAAGCCGTGAAGTAGAAAAAAGAAAAGAAGGCAGTAAAATTCCGCAGTTGAGCGATTTAAGAGAATCGGGTGCTATCGAGCAAGATGCTGATATGGTTATTTTTCTTTATCGCCCTGAGTATCATGATATCCATGCTAATGAAATGGGTGAATCAACTAAGGGGGAAACTGAGGTGCGTATTGCAAAACACAGAAATGGCCAACTGGAAACCATTAAGTTAAAGGCGCTGCTTCATATTCAGAAATTCGTGGAAAGTGACGACGGTGATTTTGGCACTGGTTTACCCCCGGGCAATTTCAAACCTGTAAAAGATATTGATGGAAGTGGTGGAGCAAAACTTTATTTCCAGGCAGGAAGTAAAATGAATGATGAACAATTTGATGAAGACGCGCCTTTTTGATTTTTTTCTGATTGAAGTTGGCTCATAATCTTTTTACCCGGTTATAAAAATTCTGATGTCTTTACCATTTTTCTTTGAAGAGAATATCCCCGCTGATGGTTCATTTTTTTTGAGCGAAGGAAGTTCAAGGCACATTTCGCAGGTATTGAGAATGCAGGAAGGCGAACAAATTTTAACTACTAACGGTAAAGGCTACTCGTTTAAATGCCAGATTATTTCTGCCAATAAAAAAAAGACAGAAGTAAAGATTATAGAAAAAGAATTCCTGCCATCAACAATTACTAAAACTACAATCGCGATTTCCCTTATTAAAAACCGAACCCGCTTTGAATGGTTTATAGAAAAAGCAACAGAGATTGGCGTTCACGCTATTATTCCGTTGCTATGCAAGCGTACAGAAAATACCCATTTTAAAAAGGACAGATTGGTGGCTATCATGACCAGCGCAATGCTTCAAAGCAGGCAGGTTTGGCTCCCTGAACTTTCTGAACCTGTAAAGATGAATGATATAATAAAAAGGCTGGACTTTGATCAGAAATATATCGCTCATTGCACAGAAGAAGAAAAAAAAGAATTGCGAACTATCAACCTGGATCCGCCTTCTTCGAGAATAATCTTAATAGGCCCCGAAGGTGATTTTACTGACGATGAAATTAAAAGCGCTCTTCAACAAAATTATATTCCTGTAAGCCTTGGTGATACAAGGCTTAGGACTGAAACTGCAGGTATCGTTGCAGCTGTTCTATTACTGTAAAAATTAAAATTGCCGGTATTTCTTTGTTTACTGTCTTTTTGCCAAATCAGAATCAGATTTTTTCAAATTATTTTTACTGTGCAACGAAAAGCCGAATAATTTTGTCCTGTAATAAAATCAAGCAATGAAAAAGATACTACTTTCTTTGTTTTTTTGTCTTACCATTTTCTCTTGCAAGAAATCAACTGAAAAAAATTGTACAAATGTTACAGTTACCTTGAAAGCGTCTTCCTGCAAAGGTGTTGGTGTTATCATAAATGGCATGAAATACCCAACCGATGATTTGCCGGAACAATACGCCATTGAAGGCAAAAACATCTGTATTGAATATTCATTTTGGGATGACCCTAAAATGTGTCCGTGTTGTGGTGGTAAAAAAGTGCATATAATCGCGGTACATTGATTTATTTCAAATTAACTTGTAAAAATGAAAATCCTGCTTATTTCTTCGTTTACTGCAATTCTGCCTCTCGTTACCTCTTGCCAGTCGTTTTAAGAAATCATGAATTCCACAAAACAAGAATTGGCATTATTTGTTGCTTTACTGTATTAAAAAAAGCCACAGTTTCCTATGGCTTTTTTTAATAAAATTGGAAAAATGTTTTAAAGTGTTATTCCTGAACCACAAGCCTGAAGCCGTTTCCATGAATATTTACAATTTCAATATTAGGATCTCCTTTTAAATATTTTCTAAGCTTAGCGATATATACATCCATGCTTCTACCATTAAAATAAGTGTCGCTGCCCCAGATTTTTTTGAGCGCCGTTTCTCGTGGCAACAGGTCATTTTTATATTCGCTTAGCATCTTCAGTAATTCGTTTTCTTTTGGAGACAAGGTCTGCACATCTTTGTCAATTCCTAACTGACGGAGTCTTGGATTAAAATGATATTTACCCAGGTCGTACTCTGCGTTGGCTTCTTCACGATGCAGTTCTTCATTACGTTTTAGAATCGCTTTGATCTTGTGTAACAATACATCACTGTCAAACGGTTTTGTAATATAATCGTCCGCGCCAAGTTTGTATCCTTTTATGATATCGTCTTTCATTGTTTTGGCCGACAGGAAAAATAAAGGCATATCAGGGTCTACATTCCTGATTTCTTCCGCTACTGTAAATCCATCCATGTTTGGCATCATGACATCCAAAAGGCATAGATCAAATTTTTCCCGTTGGAATGCCGCAAGGCCAAGCCTGCCATCTCTTTCTAGTACTACATCATAGTCGTTCAGTTCAAGATAGTTTTTTAATACCATTCCAAGATTGGGGTCGTCTTCACATAATAGAATTTTAGGTTTACTATTTTCCATAATTTTTTATTTAATTCTGTTTAAAGGTAATTTGTTTTTTATAAAGATTGTTTTACATATTTAATGCCACAAATTATAAGCGATAAATGTATGCACTTAAAAGTTAAAACAATCTTATGATTTTTTTAATTTGAGGTTGTAACTTTCCGAAAAAAATAAGCAGATGGACAATAAACAAGCTTTTATCGAAGCTATAAAAAGCGGATATACTTTTAAAGGCGAAACGATAAAGATAGGCGCCGGAATGCTGGGCGGAGAAGTAATCCCCGAGGCCGAAATTTTTCTTCCACTTTCCACGATGAATCGACATGGCCTGGTGGCCGGAGCTACCGGTGGAGGTAAAACAAAATCTTTTCAGATGATAGTGGAAGGACTAAGCGATGCAAGTGTGCCTTGTTTATTGATGGATATAAAAGGGGATCTAAGTGGTATTGCAGCAGCAGGAACAGTAAATGATAAGATAACATTGCGTTATCAAAAATTGAAGATGGATTATAAGCCGTGCACATTTCCGGTGGACTTACTGACACTGAGCCATCAAAAGGGCGTAAGGATTAGGGCTACTGTTTCTGAGTTTGGTCCTATTCTAATTACTAAAATATTAGGATTGAATGATACACAAGGTGGCGTGGTGGCTATGATCTTTAAGTATTGTGATGATCACAAAATGCCGCTGATAGACTTAAAGGATTTTATAAAAGTATTGCAATATGTAGGGAATGAGGGAAAAGCTGAGTTGCAGGCTTCTTATGGAAATATTTCTACAACCTCTACAGGAACTATTCTAAGAAAAGTAATAGAATTACAACAGCAAGGCGCGGATCTTTTCTTTGGCGAAAAGAGCTTCGAAGTGGAAGATCTAATGCGCATAAATGATGATGGCCGGGGAATGATCAGCATATTGAGGGTAAATGACATACAGGACAAACCAAAATTGTTCTCGACTTTCATGCTTCAGATGCTGGCAGAACTTTATTCCGTTTGTCCTGAAGTGGGTGATATAGATAAGCCAAAACTCATTATTTTTATTGATGAGGCACATCTGATTTTTGAAGAAGCAAGCAAAGCCTTGCTTGATCAAATAAATACAGTAATTAAATTGATTCGCTCTAAAGGAATAGGAATTTATTTTTGTACCCAAAACCCAATGGACGTACCTGCAAGTGTCTTAGGCCAGCTTGGTTTAAAAATTCAACATTCATTGCGTGCATTTACTGCAAATGATCGCCAGGTAATCAAGCAAACTGCTCAAAATTATCCGGAGACTACATTCTATAAAACAGAAGACATAATAACCCAGTTGGGAATTGGAGAAGCGCTCGTTACTCTTTTAAATGAAAAAGGAATTCCGACACCGCTTGCTCATGTGATGATGTGTACTCCACGGAGCCGTATGGATGTATTAACTGAAAGTGAAATTAATAATATCGTTGCCCAATCAAAACTGACTGCAAAATATAACCAGGTAGTTGATAGCCAAAGTGCCTATGAAATGTTAACTGCAAAGTTACAGGAAGCAGCCGCTAATCCGCCGGCAGTAGCTACAAAATCGGCGAAACCGGAAGAAAGCACACTTGAAAAAGTAGCAAACAATTCAGTCGTAAAAAGTATCGTACGAACTGCCGGAAATACTATTGTTAGAAGCCTTTTAGGTTCATTGGGCTTGGGTGGCAGAACAAGAAAATCTGCAAAGAGTTGGTTTTAAATTTTTATGAGACTGAATATTTAACAGCCAATCACTAACCGCATACACAATAGAATAAACCGTTTACTAAATCAACCTGCCATTTAGTAGTATAAATATGCGATTTTTTAAAATCCTGCTTTTAAATTGTTTGGTGATAGTCCATTTCGCATTATATTTGTCATGGTTTTTCATAGGATATTGGATTTTAAAGCGGGACTAGATTTCCATCTGGGTCCCCTTTTTTTTGCCTTCCACGGTGACCATGCTGAACTTCCCTAATTTTTTTTTGAAATAATTGGACTCTATTGATAAATGTCAATAAAACTGTTTTATATTTGCCCCGGTTTTTCATAGGATATTGGATTTTAAAGCGGGACTAGATTTTTATCTGGGTCCCTTTTTTTTGCTCTCTGGAGTTTTCTCACGGTGTCCAGGCGGATGCAACAAGTCGTAGGAAGGAATAAATTCACTTAAAAGAAATATTGATTAAAGTCAGAAAAATAGGTATATTTGCCACGGTTTTTCATAGGATATTGGATTAAATCGGGACTAAGATTTCTATCTAGGTCCCTATTTTTTTAGATACCTTTCTATCAAGCCTTCAGCGGTAACAGATAAGGAGTTTTCCTCTTGTAAAAAATTCAAAACTTTCCATACCTTGTTTTGCCTGAAGTCGCTTAATTTCCATAACAGGTCGGTTGTTGAAATAGGATTAGAAGCACTTTCTTTTTTTACCCGGGCCGATATTGCATTAAATTCTTCGGTGGTAATCATAGTTTCTTTATTTCTCAAGCAATTGTCGCAAATCCCACATGCTGAAATATTAAAATCGTTAAAATAGAAAGCGATCAATTTGCTCCGGCATTGGCTTTTGCAGGTTGAAAAATGAACCATGGCGTTTAATCTTTTTTCAAAAGCTTTCTTTCTGTTTAAGATATTTTTTTCATTAACATACAGGTCATCAGCTTTTACCCTGTTCTGGAGAAAATATACCTGTGGTTTTTCTTTTTGAGGGACATAGTCCACGACGCCTAATCCTTTTAATACGACCAGTAAACGAACTAATTCTTCATTTTTTATCCCGATGAATTTCGCAAGCTGGCTTTCGTTAATATTTGCAGGAAAATCAAATATGCCATCATACGACCTTAAAAGGCCTTTTACTATCGTATCATATTGGGGATGACTTTGTTCAAATTGATTCAGCGTATTTTTATTTGTTGTAAAAACGACAGTTGGTGGGGCAAAGAATTGCTCACTATAAGTAATCAACTCTTCTTGTTCAAGTATCTTTAAAACACTATTTACAGTAAACGCGTCCAACTTAAAATTCTTTACAAAAGCATTGATGTCAAATTCATAAGAAAGTCCTTTGCCTTTGCCTGATGGCAACTGAAAAAAATTGCACAGGGCACCATAAATTTTTCTGACGATTTCAATTGATGGAAATCTCTGTTTTACTTTTTCTTTTAGATCATTTATTTCAGCATCGTTAAAGAGCAGCACTGCGTAAGATTTTTTTCCATCGCGTCCTGCTCGCCCGGCTTCCTGGTAATAATTTTCTAAAGCATCGGGCATATCATAATGAATGACCGTTCTTACATCCGGCTTGTCTATTCCCATCCCAAAAGCATTGGTACAAGCTATTATCCTGATCTTATCGCTAATCCAGTCTTCCTGTTTTTTATTTCGTTGTTCTAAAGTTAATCCTGCATGATAGTAATCAGCACTGATGCCATTCATTTTCAGCATCTCGGATACCTCTTTTGTTCTCTTCCTTGTTTTGCAATAAACAATACCACTACCCGCTACTTTTTTTAAAATTGAAAGCAATTTGTTTTGTTTTGAAGAAAGTTCGAATGCACTGTAAGAAAGATTAGCGCGTTCAAAAGACTGTTGAAACGATTGGTATCCTTTTTTAAATAATAACTTTTGACAAATATCTCTTTGAACTTCCAACGTCGCGGATGCAGTAAGCGCCAATATCGGAATCTCAGGAAAATATTCCCTGATAGAAGCGATGTGAAGGTAAGCAGGCCTGAAATCGTACCCCCATTGTGAAATACAATGTGCTTCATCTACGGCAACCAGGTTTAATTTAATCAATGGCAGATATTCCAAAAAAAGTTCTGTTTCTAAACGTTCCGGAGACACATAAAGGAATTTGAAATTACCGTACGCAGCGTTTTGCAATGTGTTCTTTACTTCATGGAAACTCATTCCCGAATAGATAGAAAGAGCGGGAATTCCTTTCTTTTTCAAATTGGCCACCTGGTCCTTTATTAATGCGATTAATGGGCTTATTACAAGGCAAACCCCTTCGCCCACCAACGAAGGAATTTGGAAACAAATCGATTTCCCACCACCTGTAGGCATTAAGGCAATCGTATCTTTTTTGGATAAAACAGATAAAATGATCTCTTCCTGCAATGGGCGAAACGCATTGTAGCCCCAATATTTTTTTAAAATTTCTTTAACCGCTATCATCAGATTTTGAAAAATAAATTTGGCTAAAATTACGCGTAATTAGCCAAGAGTGTGTTCTCACATTTTATACCATTTGAGGCAGTTTGTTTTTGTAATAAACAGTCGAGTCACGCCGATTCAGATTGGGTGGTTTAGGACCGTATTTTCGGAAAACAAATTTTTAGGCAAAAACATTTTCTGCGTTATTTGTTGTTTTACTGGCTATCTCGTCGATTGTTATCCCTTTTATCGCGGCTAACTTTTGCGCTATGTATTTTAAGTAACTGCTTTCATTTCTTTTACCTCTGAATGGAACGGGGGCCAGGTAGGGCGCATCTGTTTCTAAAACCAAGTGTTGAAGATCTATTTCTTTCACCACATCATCAAGCCCGGAATTCTTAAAAGTGAGCACGCCGCCGATGCCGAGTAAAAAGCCGAGATCAATAATGTCTTTTGCGTTTTGCAATGAACCGCTGAAGCAATGAAAAATCCCAAAAAGTTTTTTACCGCGATATTCTTTGATTACATCAATCGTTTCCTGCATCGCGTTCCGCGTATGGATTACCAGCGGGCGATTATATTCAATGGCCCAACGGGCGTGAATATGAAGGCTTTCATATTGCTGTTTCTTAAATGTGGTATCCCAATAGAAATCCAAACCGGTTTCGCCAATGGCGGCAAATTCTCTTTGTTTCAACTGTTCCCCGATCAATTTTATTTCTTCAAGAAAATTTTCTTTCACTGAACAAGGATGGAGACCTGCCATCGCAAACATTTTTCCGGGAAATTTTTTTTCTAATTCCAACAGGTCATCATTGACGGCGCTGTCTATCGCTGGTAAATAAAACTTTTCTACACCTTCCTGTTCAGCTCTTTCAACAACGGAACTAATATCCGTCTTAAATTCTCCTACATATAAATGCGTGTGTGTATCTATCAATTTCATTTTGGCAAAGAAAAAACATTTTTTTTACTACTCGTTAAGCCTGGCTCTCAGTTATATATCTCACGAGATTACACTTATTTTAAAAAATATTGCTCTACATGAAAAAATTGTTGATGGATTGTTAAATAATTATTAACTTCACGTCAGTTTTCATAGGGTACGGATTAAAAACGGGCTTGGGTATCTACTCAGGCCCAATTTTTTTATAAGTAGTTCGGCAATGATTTAAATTGGAATCCTTTTTCAGTATAGAATTGCAGCACCTTTGGAAGGGTTTCGCTTAGTATATTTAATGATTTTTGGCTATCGTGAAAGACAATAATAGCGCCTTCTTTCGCATTATTAATTATATTCAGGTAACAGCTTTCTGCAGAAACGGAATGATCAAAATCGCCACTCAATACATCCCACATTACTGTCTTTAATTTTAAATTCCCTTCAGCGATTGTCTTTATTTGGAAAGGAGTGATCCTGCCATAAGGCGGCCTGAAAAGATTGCTATCAATAATTTTTGCGGCGGCGGTGATGTCTTCCACATATTTTTTATCCTTTGTTTTCCATCCGTTCAGATGATTATACGTATGATTTCCAGGGCGGTGGCCGTCAGCGATTATTTGAGTGTAAATTTCGAAATGTTCTTTCACATTCTTCCCGATACAAAAAAATGTGGCTTTGGCATTGTATTTTTTTAATTGATCCAAAATAAATAGAGTAGCCTGCGGGTGCGGGCCATCGTCAAAAGTGAGATACAAAATCTTTTCATCTGTTTTAATATCCCAGATACAATTCGGGTAAATTTTCTTTATGAGCCACGGAGTTTTTTTGAGATAGAACATGTATGAAAATAATTTTTTTACGTTAATTTCATCGCAAGTTACAAGGGGAATCCTTCTTCAAAGAAAAATACTCTTTTTATTGCTTCACTATAAAATTTATGATAGAAAATAGTCGTTAAAATAAACAAGCTGAGGAGCTAAAAAAAGCATTTGAACAGTTCAGAAATTCGTACCTTTG
>JAHEZA010000033.1 GCA_023251335.1 Chitinophagaceae bacterium
ATCCGTTTTATGGATAAGGAGAAATTGATAATCAACTGCTGTCAAAGACGAGCTCTGAACTTTAATATTAATTTTATTTTGCGCCGTATCAGCAAGTATAAAAGTCGTTTTTTTTCCTTTCACATCTATTAAAGTAACAGAACCTAAACTACTATCTGAAATGGCATTCTTTACAACCGTTATGTTGCTTTCTTTAAATGCAGGATACCAGTTCTTCCACTGATAAAAATCAATTATTTGTTGCTTTACTGTTTCGGCAGAAGCATTGATATCAATAGTTTTAGCCACCGTTACACGTGAAGGAAGAAATAAGCCTAATAGAAAGATAACAATAAAAACGGTAATAATAAATGCAACAAAAACAATAATTCTTTTCATCATTTTATTCCCATTTAAAAACTTTAACAGCAGCAGAGTAAACCACCGCGCCCCACAATAACAAAATTGCTATTTCCCATCTTTCATCCCATAAATTATTTCCATTGAAAGCTACATCCCGCAAGGCATTATTCAAATGGGTGAGCGGCAATGCCTGCGCAAGCCATTGCAGCCACTTCGGAAAAACATCAATAGGAAAAAATGTTCCGCAAATTAAAAATTGAGGCATCGTCACAATATTTGCCAGCGGTGGAATGGTGTTATCATTTGTAGCAATGCCACTGATTACAAAACCCATTCCCATAAAAACGACCAAACCTATAAAACTCAAAACGAGTAATTCCATAAAAGTTTCAAATCCGTGAATCAAAGTAAAATCAAAGAAATAATACCCGACGAGGATGATAACAATAGCCGTCAACATTTGAAACACCACCCTGCTAAACATTTCGCCCAGGATAATGAACGTGCGGCTAATGGGGGTTGCAAAAAAACGTTTCAACACTAACGTAGTTCTCAAACTAAAAAACATAAATGCTATTCCAAAAACGCCCGAAGCCAATAATGAAAATCCTAACTGCCCCGGAAGAATAAAATCAATTGTTTTGTATTTACGGATAACTTTAATATCCCTTGGAAAATCAAAATCAAAATCAGCATAGGCAAGCCTTCCGGGATAAATCTTATTACTTATTTTATTGATTACACTCTCAACCAGGGTTACAAATTGGGGCCATTTATCATTACTTGCTGTCGTACTTTTTAAAGTAAAAATATAAGGGGGCGTGCCTTTGAGATTTTTTTGAATATTGATAATTCCTGCAAGTTTGCCGCTCTGCAGATCTTTCTCAAGCATACTTGTATCGTTATATTTTTTGATACTGATGCCGTTGGTATTTTGTAGGGCTTTAAATAATTCATTGGTAGTGTCAGCTTTATTATCAACGGCAATTTTATAGGTAGTGAAGCCGCCGTTATTTCCCATAAAAGCAAAAACCAAAATAAAAATAAACGGAAAAGCAAAACCGAAAACAACTGCCGACGGGCTTCTGAAAATTGCGCGTAAACTGGCTCGTGAAATCGCTAACATCGCACGCACCTGACTATATGATTTCATCTGAAAAAACTTATGTGAACCGGGCAAAACTAAATGGGAAAAAATAAAAATTTAAAAATAATTTGAAACGATAGACAAATGACGTATCTTTGTACGACAAATGACAAGTAAAATGAAAAGTAAAAAATATAAAAACACAGATATAGAATCGCAGTCACTTGCAGAGCCGGACGCAGTTTATGAATTGCAGAAACCATCCAAAATTATAAGCGATCTTAGTTTTAATGATTTTCAAAAAATTTCTGCTAAAGTAGATCTTACACAAAAAGAATGGGCAGAAATTCTACATCTTTCTGAAAGAACTTTACAAAGATATGCACATGATAACAGTTCTTTCAATTCAAATGTTGTTGACAGACTAATCCAGATAAAAAAAGTTATACAACGCGGCCACGAAGTCTTTGGAAGTTATGAAAGATTTAATCTGTGGCTTCGTGGCAACCCTTATATGTTGGAAGGCCAATTATCTATACATTCATTGGCAAGTATCGAAGGTATTAATAATGTGCTTACCCAATTAGGAAGAATTGAACATGGTATTTTTGCATGATTGTATTTAGAATCACGAACGAAACTTATAAAAATGATATTTCCGGAAACGGCGCCGCAATGTTTGGCTCCCGCTGGAATTCCAAAGGAACCCGTTTGCTTTACACGTCGCAATCCATTTCCTTAAGTATTTTAGAATCGTTGGTGCATTTAAAAAGAAGTGACATTCCACCCACTCAATATCTTTTACATATCGAATTGCCTGATGAAAAAGAAATTGCTGAAATATCTTATAAAAAGATAAAAAAAGACTGGCATCGTGAAATAGAATACACGCAATGGATGGGCGATCAGTTTATCCGGAATAAGAAAAATCTTTTTTTAAAAGTGCCTTCAGCAATTGTTCCACAGGAAAGCAATGTTTTATTAAACCCGGCTCATAATGAATTTAAAAAGGTTAAACTTGTTGCATCTGAATTACTTGAATTAGATAAAAGACTGACAGAATATTAATACTAAATGAACAGAATCTTTTTAATAACCGGCGGCAACATCGGTGACAGGAAAAAAAGCCTGAAAGTGGCGGCTGCGTTGGTAGAGAAGCGTATTGGTAAAATAATCCGAAGTTCAAAAATTTACGAAACGGATGCATGGGGAATTATGAATCAACCTTCTTTTTACAACCAGGTGCTGATCGTCGAAAGTGACTTTTCTGCAAATAAAGTGATGCAGAAAATTTTAAAGATTGAGAAAGAAATGGGCAGGATAAGAACTATTAAAAATGCAGCCCGCATTATTGATATTGACATTTTATTTTTCAACAATGAAACAGTAAACAAACAAAATCTTATAATTCCTCATCCCGAAATAGCTAATCGCCGTTTTGTTTTAGTAGCGTTGAATGAATTAGTACCTGAAATGATTCATCCTGTTTTGAAAAAAAGTATTGCTGACTTACTATCTATTTGCAAAGATCCTCTCAAAGTAGCACCGCTTCCACCTTTGTGATAAAATCAGTCTTAAAAAATTTCCTTTCTTTTATTTTATTTAATCCAACATGGAGTTGTTATTTTTGACGGTGAAAACAATCACCGGAGCCAAAGAATGAAATATAATTTCATCACCATTGAAGGAAATATTGGCGCAGGCAAAACTACACTTGCGCATATATTGAGTAAGCACTTTAACGCAAGGCTCATCCTGGAAGAATTTGCAGACAATCCTTTTTTGCCAAAGTTTTATGAAAACAAACAGCAGTATGCTTTTCCACTTGAACTTTTTTTTATGGCCGAACGGTATAAACAGTTGAAAGAGCTTTTACAGACAAAAGACATGTTTCACAATCTTACCGTTTCTGATTACCTTTTTACAAAATGCCTGCTATTTGCAAAAGTGAATTTAGCTGATGAAGAATTTCTATTGTACCAAAAGTTATTTGACATTATCAATCCGCAATTAGCAAAACCGGATTTGGTGATTTACCTGCATGCGCCCATTACTAAACTTAAAGAAAATATCAGAAAGAGAAACCGCTCTTATGAACAGTCAATTGAATCGGATTACCTTTTTGCACTCCAGGAAACTTATACCCAATATATTAAGCAGCACAATATTAAAACACTATTCGTTGATACATCAAATGCCGACTTTATAGGGAATGAAAAACATCTGAAAGCCTTACTGGATGCATTAGATAAAGAATATGAAAATGGACAGAACTATTTAATGCTGCCCTAACGAAATACAAGGATGCATCTAAAAACAGACCCCTTTGCTGCCGTAAGAGTTGCTGAATACCGCAATTTATTGATTGGGCGTTTCCTGTTTATTATGGGGCTTAGGATGATGGCAACATTGATCGGTTGGTGGATCTATCTTCTAACTAATGACCCCTTTGCGATTGGGCTAGTTGGCTTGTCCGAAGTATTACCAGCCCTTTCGCTGGCTTTGTATGCAGGACATGTAATAGATCAAAGCGAAAAGAGAAAACTGCTGTTAAAAGGTGTGGCTCTGTATTTTTTAGCCGCGGTCGCTTTGGTTTTTATCTCCGGTAAATATTTATCCCGGCACCTGGATAATCATTGGATAGCTGTGTGTATTTATTTTGTAATTTTTTGCACCGGCGTTTTTCGCGCCTTTACCGGGCCGGTTTTTAGCGCTTTGATTGCTTATATCGTTCCAAGAAATGATTTACAAAATGCTACCACCTGGAGCCAGGGCACGTGGCTTTCAGCATCAGTAACCGGTCATGCCACAGGTGGTTTTCTAATAGCCTTGGCAGGAATTACCAACACCTTAATTACGGTCAGCTTTTTAATATCAATTTCCCTTTTCTTTTTATATAAATTAAAAGCAAAACCGGCTTCCAATATTAAAGGAAATGTGCGCACCTGGGAAAGTGTGAAAGAAGGATTGAAATTCGTATATAAAACAAAAGAATTGTTTGCATCCCTATCACTTGATCTGTTCGCGGTGCTATTTGGGGGCGCTGTTGCTCTAATCCCTATTTACGCAAGGGATATTTTAAAGGTGGGTTCCGAAGGATTTGGCATTCTCAATGGTGCGGCAGACCTTGGTTCCATCTTAATTGTAATCATCCTGACGATTTTCCCTGCGAAAAAGAAGCAGGGCAAAAAACTATTATTGGCAGTTGGAGGTTTTGGTATTTGCATTTTGATTTTTGGAATCTCAAAAATATTTCTTCTTTCTTTTATGGCATTAATGATTTCGGGTATGCTTGATGGTGTAAGCGTTGTTGTAAGAGGAACAATTACCCAGCTTATGACACCGGATAATATGCGCGGAAGAGTAATGAGCGTAAATTCAATGTTTGTCAATTCAAGCAATGAACTTGGCCAGTTTGAGAGTGGTGTTGCCGCTAAGTTAATGGGCACAATTCCTTCCGTTATTTTCGGCGGAAGCATGACGTTGTTGGTTGTAATTATTACCTGGATCAAATCGCCAACGCTGAAAAAAATGGAATACTAACTGTAAATCTTATTTCATTCTGCTATTAAAAAAATAAATCTTCATAACAATATCACATTCATTAATCCGTTTTATTGATAGTTTTTGAATCACATTTTGAAGTTAAATAAAGAATAAAGACTTTAAAAACTGTGGCAGAAAACCGGGAATAACAGAATTTTGTATCCCCAATTTCTTAATCAAAAATGAAACCCCTTTGAAACGCCATCTATTGATCTTTGTATTGATAATTTCTTTTTGCCAATTAGTAAAAGGGCAGGATGTTGTAAAGCAGGTTTCATGTTTGGATTCTGCATTAAAAGTCAAGGTGGACAGCCTTAAGGCGGAAATGGCTACCCGTGGTTTTATGGTTCTAAAAGAAGCAAACCTGACCATGGAAAGCGGGTATGAAATGCCCATATTTGTTCCACTTACAGAAGGTATATGGTATGATTTCGCTTTCATTGGCGATCTCTCATCCGACCTTTGCGAAGTGAGAATGTACGACCATAGCCAGAAGCAGGTAGTATATGAAAAAGAGGCAGGAAACGGGATGGAAAGTAACCTTATTAATTTTTCTTATACTCCCAAAATAACTGAATACCATGTGATAAAAACGGTACAACTAAATACCCAGAAAGAAAAACAGATCTGTGGATACGTAATCATGTTTAAGAAATTAAAATAGGTTTTTTGTTTTTGTGTTAATACTGACCCGGGAAGAAATTTTTTTCCGGGTTTTTTATTTTTTGCCATTAAGACAAAATAAAAATCCATGGTATTTGTCGATTCACTGTATAAATTTTTTTCAAAAAGAATTATTCTTAACGTAAGAATCTATGGTATAAGGAAGCAGATATAATTCAAACCGTTCTTGATATTGACAAAATAAAAATCGTCATTATTTGTTGCTTTGCTGTTATCACTTTTTTGCTGACCAAAAATACCTTGAGAACAAATATTTTTTTGATGAAACTATCGGTGAAAGGCTCTAATAAAACATAAACTATCACCATAAAAAAAAATGCCTCAATTTATTTTGAGGCAGCTTTTTTATAATATTCCAAAAAAATGTTTTTATCGCCCTGCGATCAATTTATCTTGTAGCTCCTTTAATTCATCCCATTTTTCGTCGGCAGCCAACTGAGCTTGCTCTGGCCAACTCGTAGGATCCTGCGCATTAAAATGGCCTTCTGATTTTTCTAATATTTCTTTTATATCTTCCGCTTTGCTTTCGGCTAATTTAGCGAATGAAGTAATGCCTGCTTCATGAAGTACCTCAGCGGCTTTCGGCCCAACTCCTTCAATTTTGGTTAAATCATCGCCTTTTTTACTTTTAGCCTTGGCCGCCGGAGCGCTTTCACTATCAGGTACTGGCTCTTTTTGAGGACTGGTTTCGGCTTTTGCAATCGGTCCGTCATGAGCGGCTGCTGTTTTTTTACTTCTTCCTGCCCTACGTGTTTTCTTTCCTGTTTCGGTCGTTTCCCCGATTCCTTTGCCATAAATTTCATTGTAATCAACCAATTCGATCATAGCCAATTCTGCGTTATCCCCTACTCTCTTTCCTAACTTAATGACCCTTGTATAACCACCCGGACGGGATGCTATTTTAGGACTTATTACATCGAATAATTCTTTTACAGCAACTTTATCCTGGAGACGGCTGAATACCAACCGGCGTTGATGGGTTGTATTTTCTTTCGATTTTGTAATTAAAGGTTCTACAAAAGGACGTAAAGCTTTTGCCTTAGCTAATGTAGTTACTATCTTCTTGTGCTCAAATAACTGGCAAGAAAGATTGATAAGTAGGGCATTTCTATGACTGGCTGTTCTACCTAAGTTATTGATTTTATCTCCGTGGCGCATGACTTTTATTTTTAGGTTATACCGTGTCAGGAATTATAACCTTTGTGAATGTTTATTTTATAAATTGGCTCATTAGCACATCAGCTAAGTGGCTTATTATTCTTCGTCTAATTTTAATTTGCTAAGGTCTAACCCAAAACCAAGCCCTCTTTCATTCAATACCTGCTCAATTTCGCTTAAAGATTTCTGGCCAAAATTCCTGAATTTCATCAGGTCTTCCTGTTCGTATTGAACCAGTTCGCTTAATGAATTTATTTTTGCAGCTTTAAGACAATTGAAAGCTCTTACAGAAAGATCCAGATCTTCGAGTGGTGTCTTCAATACTTTACGAAGCTGCAATGTTTGTTCATCAACGAGGTCTTCTTTCTTTTCTTCCTTATTATCAAAAGTGATGTTTTCATCAGTGATGATCATTAGGTGCTGAATTAAAATTCTTGAAGCCTGCTTCACTGCTTCCTCTGGATGAATTGTTCCGTCAGTAACTACATCCATTACCAATTTTTCAAAATCCGTTCTCTGCTCTACCCTTGTATTTTCTATGCTATATTTTACATTTTTTATTGGAGTATAAATAGCATCTACGGGAATGAATCCAAAATGTAAGCTTTTCTCTTTACTTTCTTCAGCGGGAACATATCCGCGGCCCTTCGCGATCATTATCTCAATATCTAATTTGGCGGAGTTGTCCATTGTGCAGATCAGCAAATTAGGATTCATTACTTCATATGCCGGAGAGGCCTCACCAATCATGCCGGCAGTAAATTCTGTTGTATTTTTTAAAGAAAGGCTTATTTTTTCTGTACCACTTTCCTGATCAGTCTTCTTTTTAAACCTCACCTGTTTCAGGTTAAGGATTATTTCAGTTACATCTTCAGTAATTCCTTTTATGGTTGCAAATTCGTGATCTGCTCCTGCGATGTTGATTCCTACAATTGCATATCCTTCCAGGGAATTAAGCAATACCCTGCGAAGTGCATTACCAATTGTAACGCCATAACCAGGTTCTAACGGACGGAATTCGAATTGTGCTTCGAAATCTGTACTTTTTTGAAGAACGATTTTGTCTGGTTTTACAAAATTTAAAATGGCCATTTTTTTTATTTTGTTTTATTGATTGAATTTTTGTTTCCTTCCTACGCCTTGCGACTTTATTCTTCCTGCTTATCCTATTATTTACTATACAATTCGACGATGAGAGATTCCTTTATATTTTCAGGAACACTTTCTCTTTCCGGATAAGCCATAAATGTGCCTTTCATTTCACCTTCATTCCACTCGAGCCAATTGAATTTTGGATTTTTGGGGCGAAGATTAGAAGTGATAGCAGTATTATGCGCAGCTTTTTCTTTAAGAGAAATTACATCTCCCGGTTTTAAAGAATAAGAAGGAATATTTAATACCTCACCATTTACAGTAATATGCTTATGCGAAACTAATTGGCGTGCCGCCTGCCGGCTGGGTGCAATTCCCATACGAAAAACGGTGTTGTCCAAACGCGCTTCCAATAATTTTATTAACTGTTCGCCTGTAACGCCTTTACGACGTGCGGCTTCATTAAAGGTATTGCGAAATTGCTTTTCCAAAAGACCATAAGTATATTTAGCCTTTTGCTTTTCACGAAGCTGAAGCGCATATTCACCAAGGCTTTTGCGCTTGCGTGCTGCTCCATGCATTCCCGGAGGGTTGCTGTTTTTTGTTAGCCATTTTCCATTCCCTGTAATAGGTTCTCCGAATATCCTGGAGATTTTGGTTTTTGGTCCTGTGTAACGAGCCATAGTTGTTTTTTTGATTTTTTAGTGTCGGTGCATCATCATTAAAAATCGAAAATTAATAATACACCCGGTTATTAAAATAAATCTGATATTCTCATGTCTGATTCCAGACATCCAAAAATCAGATATCGTACATTTTTATACTCTTCTCTTTTTGGGAGGACGGCAACCATTGTGGGGCAAAGGAGTAATGTCTTTGATCATTACTACTTCAATACCTGATTGAGATAGAGACCTAATAGCCCCTTCGCGTCCGGAGCCTGGTCCCTTTACGAAAACATCAACACGTTTTAAACCTGCGTCCATAGCAACTTTGGCTGCATCAGCGGCGGCCATCTGTGCTGCATACGGCGTGTTCTTCTTAGAACCACGAAACCCCATTTTACCAGCAGAAGACCATGCAATCACCTGACCTTGCTTATTGGTTAAACTAATAATGATGTTGTTGAAACTTGCTACGATGTGTGCATCTCCATAAGGTTCTACTTTTACAACTCTTTTCTTGGAAGACGATTTCGTGTTTGTTGCTTTTGCCATAATGAATCCTGATAGGTAATCTTTAAAATTTGTTTGTCCACTGGTCCAGTACTTCCTGGAACTGTGCTTGAATCAACCCTACTTCCGGCTTTTAGAGATCTGGTTTTGATTCAAAAATATAAGCCTTTTTGCATTGGCTTTCAGCGCTGAGCTTAAGCCTTTTAGCAATTATTTCTTAGGCGCCTTTTTCTTTCCGGCTACTGTTTTACGTTTGCCCTTACGGGTACGGCTGTTAGTACGAGTACGTTGACCGCGCAACGGCAACCCTTTGCGATGCCTTAGTCCACGGTAACAGGCAATATCCAACAAACGTTTGATATTTGTTTGTACTTCACTGCGTAACGCACCTTCCGTCTTAAATTCACTGCTGATGATATTACGGATAGCCGTCTGCTCTTCGTCATCCCACTGATTTACTTTTTTATCGTAATCTACATTTGCTTTTTCCAAAATATAACGGGCAGTGGATTTTCCAATGCCATATATATAGGTAAGGCCAATTTCGCCTCTTTTATTTTTTGGTAAATCTATACCGGCAATACGCGCCATAAGAATTATTAATTTTTATTTTTCAATTTTTATTTTTGCATTGTCACCCGAACTTTCGAATGGTGCGCAATGGATTATCCCTGCCTTTGCTTATAGCGTGGATTCTTTTTATTAATCACATATAGCCTGCCTTTTCGCCTTACTATTTTGCAATCAACGCTTCTCTTTTTTATTGCAGCCCTTACTTTCATGATCTCACTTTTATTTTTATCTGTGAAAAGTTTGTTATTTATATCTGAAAATGATTCGTCCCCTTGATAAATCATAAGGACTCATTTCAACTCCTACCTTATCGCCCGGCAATATTTTGATATAATGCATGCGCATTTTACCGGAAATCGTTGCCAAAATTTCATGGCCATTTTCAAGCTTCACCCTGAACATCGCATTGGATAAGGCTTCCAGGATAGTTCCGTCTTGTTTAATTAGCGCTTGTTTAGCCATAATATTTTTGGAGGCGCAAAGATAAGTGTATTAATTTAATTTTTTTAAAAAAAATAGCTTCCTTTATTGTCATATTCTAAAAACAGAAAATTATAGTTACTATGCCGTTTTTTGCTATCGGTTATACTTCCAATTAGCTTTTGGACGTTATTCATTTTCTATATATTTGCCCATCAAACCCTCAAAAAGACAAAATGAAAACAAAAAGTCTATTTTTTTTGATCGCTTCGGTAATTCTCGCTTCCTGCGGTAAAGACGACACAAACTCACCCAATACGGCGCATGATCCATACATGAATGCCAATGACGGTAGTTCATGGACCTATCATGAAGTGAATTCTTCCGGCGATGTTCCGATAAGCGGAGATTATACAATCACTTCAACAGCAAATGACACCACCATCAATAGTAGAAAATATCATGTTTACAATTATTCGTATGGTGGCAATCAATATTTGAATGTTTCAGGTAGCGATTATTATCAATTTGATTCTATTCCCGGAGGTGTTGGTGGAAATGTGGAAAGATTATATTTAAAAGATAACGCCGCCGTCGGAGCCACCTGGGATCAGGATTTTATTTTTAATATCCCTGACTTTCCAATTGCAATACCATTAACAGTTTCGAATAAGATAATTGATAAAGGCAATTCAAGAACTGTAAACGGAATTATTTATTCTAATGTCATTCATGTTTCTACCACGCTATCTTCAGCGTTCATAACCACCCCATCGGAATTTACATCAAGTATAGATAGTTATTACGCCGAAAATTACGGGCTGATAGAAAACAGCACTCTTATTCACATTCATTCTCAAGGTCTGGAGAAGGATATTGATATCAAAACACAATTAATGAGCGCGGTATTGAAATAAATTTATTAAATTACCTGGTCATTCAGATGCACTTTCGTCATCGCTGTATAATGATTTTGCAACACATGCATCGGGATTTCGTGAGTCATTATTCTTTTTTCATCTCTATACCATATTTCGAAGTGTGAAAAATCATCCTGCTTTGGCGTTTGAATACGGAACGCTCCCTTCATATATTTTACAGTACCATCGTCATTTACATGTTTGGTAAATTTCAATTTAAGTAATTGTTCTTCATCTACAGGTAAAGGATAAAGGTCTTCCGGGCTGAAGTAGAGGCTTTGAATACCGTTATTCACACTAACTTCTTTTTCGTCGTGGTTAAAGTCCATGACTTGCCCACGCCATGCCTGGCCATCACTTTCAGCCAACACATAATCACCTTTTTTTAATTCACTGAATTTGATCATATAAAAAATTTTTGCTCAATTTATGAAAAAAAACAATTGCTAATTACCTAACTTAATATTTAATCATTATTCTGCCCAACTCATCATATAATTCTCATCTTCTATTTCCAAAGCTTGTTTGGTAAGTTGCAATGGATGAAAAGTATCTACCATAACAGCGAGCTCTTTGGTTTCTTTCATCCCAATACTTTTTTCAACCGCTCCCGGATGTGGACCATGCGGAATACCACCAGGATGAAGCGTGATCATCCCGCGGGTAACATGCTTGCGACTCATAAAATCACCATCCACATAATATAATAGCTCATCGCTATCTATGTTACTATGATTATAAGGTGCGGGAATAGCTAATGGCTGATAATCGAAAAGACGCGGGACAAAAGAGCAGATCACAAAATTATGCCCCTCAAATGTAAGATGAACAGGT
>JAHEZA010000374.1 GCA_023251335.1 Chitinophagaceae bacterium
TTATTATGAATATTTCTTTTGATAACACAGAAAACGCGTTTGCGTATAAGACCACCAAAGAACTAAAAAAGGCAAAATTTATTTTCGATATAATGGGAAAACCATTTCTGGTAAAAGCTGGTTTATGGGCCACGCCGCTTGCCCTCAAGATGGGTTTGCCTGTGAAAGGATTGATCAGGAATACCATTTTTGATCAATTTGTTGGCGGCGAAACGTTAGAAAAAACCGCTGCTGTGGTGGAAAATTTAGCGAAATATAATGTGCAGGTTATACTGGATTATGGCGTGGAAGGAAAAGAAGGCGAAGAAAATTTTGACCATGCAACGGAAGAATTTATTAAAGTGATCCGGTACGCTGCTACTCAAAAAAATATTCCTTTCATGAGTGTAAAGCTCACTGGGTTTTCCAGGTTTGCATTGCTGGAAAAAATAGACAAGGCTTCAGTTTATGAAGATATTGTCCAGGGAAAAATTCCGTCGGAGATATTAGATGCTAATGAAAAAGCAGAGTGGGAAAGGATTGTAGCCCGGTTAAGAAAAATATGCCAGGCAGCTACGGAAAGTAACACGGGCGTGTTAATAGACGCCGAAGAAACCTGGATACAGGATGGTGTAGATGCCGTCACCACGCAAATGATGAAAGAGTTTAACACCGAAAAGGCAGTTGTTTACAATACGGCCCAGCTCTACAGACACGACAGATTGCAGTTTATTAAAGACACTTGCCAATATGCAAAAGCAAACAACTTTATTTCTGCCTTGAAGATAGTACGCGGCGCCTATATGGAAAAGGAAAATAAAAGAGCCGGGGAAATGAATTATCCTTCGCCAATCAATAAAACCAAACAGGCTACCGATGATGACTACAATGCCGCGCTGGAATTTTGTATCAATCCGGCAAATAATATAAGCGCGGTAAGTGGCTCGCACAATGAACAAAGTAATTTACTCGGTGTTAAATTAATGGAGAAGTACGGGTTGCCACGTGATGACAAACGTATTCATTTTTCACAGTTATACGGCATGAGCGACAACATTACTTTTAACCTGGCCCGGGCAGGTTGCTTCGTAAGTAAATATTTACCTTTCGGTCCTATTAACGATGTGATCCCTTACCTGATGCGGCGCGCGCAGGAAAACTCTTCCGTTGGCGGGCAATCCGGAAGAGAGTTGGGACTTATAAAAAAAGAATTAAAAAGAAGAGCGGCAAATGGAGATTGAATAAGAATTCTTAAAAAATGTTGCTTTACTGTTAGTTGCCCGAAAATTATTTTATACGAATTGTTGTTGAATCAGACTTTAAATCCGGCTTCATTAAATCCAACGCTTTTATTACCGTAGAATCGTACCTGTTGTGTATTTCATAAAAACCTTCCGTATTCCATATTTCCCTTGCGGTTAACGTTTTTATTTGCTGTTGTAGCAATGCTTTTTCTTTCGGATCTTTTAAGTTCAGGCTAACGGAATCTTTTAGCGCATACAATCTTAAATCATTGAGCGTGCTATCATCCGCCACATATTTATTTTCAAACATTTTTGGCGAGTTGTATTGTTTAAAATGCTTTTGATGCTTCAGGAAATTCAGGTATACAAACCTGTTAAGCGTGCCGTTCATCAATATCGTCATCACATTTTTTTGAATAGAGGCAGTATCAAACGGTACAAATACATCCGGTGTAATTCCGCCGCCGCCATACAAAATTTTTCCGTTAGCCGTGGTGTATTCTTTTTCGTTCGTATGTTTTATCGAATCAGCAGACGTCATCTCTCCATCTTTGAAGCGATCAATTAAATCATGTTCATAAGCTTCAATTCCTTTTTTATAAGATTTTTGAATACTTCTTCCCAGCGGCGTGTAATACCTTGCCACCGTCAGCCGTAATCCTGCGCCATCGCTCAACTGGTATTGCTCCTGCACCAGGCCTTTGCCGAATGATCTTCTTCCAACAATGGTAGCCCGGTCCCAATCCTGCAAAGCACCGCTTAATATTTCGCTCGCGGAAGCAGTACCCTCATTTACCAAAATAATTAATTTTCCTTTTTCAAACTCTCCGTCTTTTTGGCAACGGTATTCTTTTTTGGGAGAATGGGCGCCTTCTGTGTAAGTAATTAATTTATCATTGTTCAAAAATTCATCTGCGATATTGGTCGCTTGCGTCAGAATGCCGCCGCCATTGTCGCGAAGGTCGAGGACCAGGCTTTTCATTCCCTGCTTCTTTAGTTTTTGCAGCGAAGTCATGAACTCTTTATAAGTAGTTTCAGAGAACTTATTTAGCCGGATATATCCTACGGTATCGGTTATCATATAGGCAGCGTCGAGGCTATAGATTGGCACCGGCCCTCTTGTAATGATTACGGGTTTTTGATTTCCTTCCCTCAAAATGGTGATAGTAACTTTTTCCCCAGCATCGCCACTAACCAGTTTTCTTAATTTTTGTGAAGTGATATGGTTACCGGAAACCACAGAGTCATTTACTTTTAATATCTGATCGCCAATCAGCAATCCTGCTTTTTGTGATGGCCCTTTGTCCAATACATTCACTATATTAATGGTATCGTTTATAATGTTGAATTCAATACCAATTCCAAAAAATTGTCCCTCAAGATCTTCATTTACCTGCTTTAATTCCTGCACAGGCAAATAAATGGAGTGGGGATCAAGTTGGCTCAGTATCGTTTGAATAGCTGAAGTACCCAATGAATCTACATTTTCTTCGTCCACATATTTTCTGCTGATCAGATCAAGCACTTCCTGCACGGGCCTTTCTTTATTAACGAAAAAAACACTGGACACAGGCATATTCCCTCTGATCCGGTAACCAACAAACATACCAGCTACCATACAAATACTTAATAACAGGGGAAGCCAAACCTGCAATTTTTTCTTGCGCATACTGTTCTTTGTTCTATTTTTATTTTTTTTAAAGAAGTGCAAATTTCCTCAAATAACACGACAAAATGATGTCCGGAATAAAATTGATAGCAGACAGCGGCTCTACAAAAACAGAATGGTGCCTCCTAAAAAATAACAAAACTACCATCTTTACCTCGCAGGGAATGAGCCCGTATTTTGTAAATGCAGCGCAGGTAGAAGGTATTTTGCAGAAAGAAGTAATTCCGTTTTTGAAAAAAAATAATCCGGATGAAATTTATTTTTATGGCACAGGATGCAAGAATCTCCATAATGTGAAAATGCTTAAGAAAGTTTTTCAAAAAACGTTCAATGATGCTTCCGTGCATATTGACCATGATTTATCAGGCGCTGCCAAAGCGCTTTGCGGAAATGAAAAAGGGATCGCGTGCATTCTCGGAACAGGTTCTAACTCGTGCTATTATAATGGAAAACGGATTGTGGAGAACAGCCCGGGACTTGGATTTATTTTGGGTGATGAAGGCAGTGGCGCTTACCTTGGTAAAAAGGTAGTTCAGCATTATTTGTATCATATTTTTGATGATGATCTGCGTGCAAGGTTCGATGCAAAATTTGTAACCACAGATGCTGAAATCCTTGAATCGGTTTATAAAAAACCGTTGCCAAACCGATATCTCGCTTCATTTGCTATTTTCCTGGCAGAGAACCGGGGAAATTATATGATAGAAAATATTATTGAAGACGGGCTGAATGATTTTTTTTATACGCATCTGATTTCCTATCGCGAAAGTTCAAAATTACCCGTTCATTTTACAGGCGGTATTGCTTATGGATTCAGGGATGTAATTCAGCAACTTTGTATAGGATATGGTTTAAAACC